>NZ_JBHSBN010000013.1:0-176932 GCF_042650605.1 Micromonospora zhanjiangensis
CGACAAGGGCTACCAGGGAACCGGCCTGACCACGCCGTACAGGAAGCCACCCGGCCGGGACCTCACCGACGTCCGACGGGCCTGCAACACCGCGATCAACCGCATACGGGCCGCCGTCGAACGCGCAGTCGCTCACCTCAAGAACTGGAAGATCCTCAAGACCGGCTACCGCCGGTCTCTCCACGACTTCCCACGAGTGCTACGCACTGTTACGAAGCTGGAGATCTATCGATGGTCCACCCGACCCTTTTGAAAAAGGCTCCGGTGTTGTGCGGCATGTGAGGATCCTTGGATTGGGGCACAACCGCGACCGGATTTCGGCGCTGTTGCGAAGGAGGCCGGACGGCTTCGACGATCAGGGCACCCCTTGGTACGTCGGAATCCTCTATCAGGGGATTTCAGATCATTACCTTGAGAAGCAGGTTGGTATTGTTACCCGCGCCGGCCACGTTGGTTGCGTCTATCCGTACGTTTCTAGTGGAGGGCTGCACGATCTAGTTGGCAGCCTTGGTCCGCATTACGAATACTTGGCAGTCCCCCTCGTCGCCAACGGTAGCGAGTTGGAAATGGTCCTGCCAGACACCTCCTGCTTCAGTTTCTTCGACTGGGCTATCGGGGACCTGGGTGTTGAACTTGCGCCATGGAGGCTGAATAGATCCAAAATTCTTGCTCTGCATCTACTTCGTCATGGTGTCAGTTCGAGCTGGTTTCAGCTTGTACGGAAATTTGCTCTGCTGGCGCTTGGGCCCGGGCTTGTGGCGCTCGAACCGCTGATGCTTTCAGAAAATTTTTCGGTGCTTTATGAGCAAGGTGGCGATGACGAAATGCGTCAAATGAAGCAAATCTTCCGGTTCGGCGGTATCAAGGTTTCGACTGATCTTGCTGGTATGCCCTCTGTTCTTGTGAGTAGGAGCAGCGTTCAGAGGTCGAGGCGACTGCTGGTTCGAGAAGCCGTTTCCCGTGGTATCCCTGTCATGCGTCCGGACACCTTCGCCGGGAGAGTCATTGAATCACTCGCCCTCCGGGGGTGGTGACGGGTCAGGTTTCCCACATCATAGGTGTCGATTCAACTTGCTTCGGTGCAGAGGGTAGTGATCTTTTCGTTGAATGTACGCACGACGAGATTGGCGCGATGTGGGGCGAGCAGGTTGTCGAGGTGCTTCATGCGTGCATTTCCTCGGGCGCTCGCGACACCTGTCGACAACTTTAGTGCAAGAAGTGCGACCGAGGCTGCCTGCTCTGGGTCGCCATCCTGGAGATGTGCCTCGGCCAGCCAGGACAGGTACAGCGCTTTCTCGCGTCCATGGTCGTCGTCGTAACCCGGCACCACACCACCCAAAAGCTGGATCGCCTTTTTCGGTTTTTGTAGCTCGACCTGGCATCGTCCAGCCATGACTTCAGCTTCCGCGCGGTCGAGCCAATAGACCCATTGAGGATCCTCCGCCGAAGGCTCGTCGATGGCCGCGTCCTCCACCGCTTCAAGGGCGCGAGCAGTTTCCCGACTGTCACCGAGCCGGGCGTTGGCCCAAGCGAGGCGATCGAGCAGCATGGCTCGTACTCGCGCCGTGCCCTGAGAGCGGGCGCCCTGATAAGCGGTGGATGCGAGCACCACCGCTTCCCGCGGATCGCCGATGTTGGCGACCTGGTACGCGAGCGATGACAGCAGGTTGGCTGCCAGCGGCTCGTCTCCGGCGGCATGTGCGGCTGCGGCTCCGCCGAGGTAGAACCGTTCCGCATGCTCGGTCAGCCCGGCGTCACTCGCCACCCAGCCTGTGAGTTGGCACAGCTCGCCGAGGGCCGCGAGCAGGTGGCGACCGGTCTTTTCCGTGTAGGTCGCCTCGCGGACCAGATCGAGCGTGGCTCGAAGTTCCCGGTACACGAGATCGTAGAGATCACCTCCGCCGAGATGGTCGTCCATTCGGCGCAGTGCCTCGGTTCGATCGCGGATCAGTTGAGCCATGAGCCCCCCGACTCGGCGACCCCTGTCGAGCTGAGCGAGCTGGGGTGGCGGGACGGTGCGCCACTCCTGTGACAGCCGCAGGGCTGAGTCGGGAGCGAGCTGGTCGTCTGCGGTGAGGAAGGCCGCCAATTCCTCCGTTCGATCCGCATCCCAGGTTTGCGCGGAGATGCTTACCTTGGCGGCGCGGTCGCGGCATTCAACAAACGACCCTGCTGGGCACTGAGGCACCTCGACAAGGTGGGTACCTTGACCCTTCCGCGTCGCTCCGTCCCTAACGTCGTCTAGCAGGTCAGCAAGTTGCTCGGGCGACACGGCGAGTGCGTCGGCGAGCCCTGGACGAATCCATGGTTGGGGTGAGGATTCGGCGCGTTCCCAGCGGACGACGGTGGTGCGGTCGACGCCGAGCTTTTCGGCGAGGCTTTCCTGGCTGTGGCCGACCGTCCGGCGGCGTTGCGCGAGGCGGTGTCGCTTCAGGGGCATCCCCGTCGCCCTTCATAGCGGAATGTGATCGAACGGATCTACACAGTTACTCCGCTCGGGATCGGAACGCAACACCCCTGCACCGGTTCTGCCGGTCTGCCGCCCTGTGGTCGAACTGCCCTGCTCGCGAGGGTGGACGCATGGCCCGGGGCGGGTGCCGGCTCCGGCGGGGAAGTGACCCGAAGACTTCTCCGCCGCTCCCGCCCGCCTCGGCGTCAATCCACTGTCGAAGGAGAGGCGGCGCATGGGAGTGGACTGTGGGGCGTACCCGGGGAATGGTTTTGACTGGCTCGGGCCGGCGGGGGTGCGGATGGCGGTGGACCGATGGCTGCGGCTGGTGGCGGCGGACAGCGAGTTGGCGCCGTACCTGATCGGGGTGGACCTGGTCCGGCTCGGCGGGCATCTGGCGCTGCTGCTGACGGCGGCGCTCGGCGGTCCGGTCGGGGCCGTGGCCCGGCCTGACGCGGCCGGCGGGTGGCGCGGTCTGGGGCTGACCGAGGCGCAGCACCGGCGGGTGGTCGACTACCTGGGCGGGGTGCTGTGGGCGTTCAACGTGCCCGTCGAGGTGGTCGAGGCCGCGCGGCGGGCGTTCGCCGACGAGGCAGGCTCGTGACCGCCGCCGCCGCCGGGCTGCGCGCCACCTGGGCCGAGACCGTTCGGCTGTCGGACCGGTTCGACCTGCCGGGCGATAACCTCCCGGGAGCATTGCTCTCCTGACTGCTCTGGAGTGGTGACGCGTCCACTCGCATTTTGTCGTTCCTACGGAAACGTTCCTCAGGCGCCGCTGCCAAAGCGATAATGCGCAGCAGTCGGCCCTGGGGAGGTGGCGGCGCATCATGTCGGTCCGTGAGCGTCGCGATCCACTGCTGCTGCGGTTGAAGCAGGCGTTGACGGCCGCGAGTGCATCGGCGCCGCCGGTCGAGAAGACGGACGCCGGCATCGACGTGGAAACCGCCCGCAAGATGTTGTTGACCGATTTCGAGCAGGCGTTCGTCCTGCACAACGACTACAAGGACGCGGAGCGGGATCTCTACAAGCTGAGTCTGCGCATCCTTGCTTTTCCGGTCCTGGTGGCCGGCGCGCTGGTTTCCGCGAAACTGATCTCGTCGGTCGGTCAGGTCGGCACCGTGCTGCGGTTGCCGATCATCTACGTCGCCGCGCTGGTGGCGGGCGTCCTCAACACGATCGTGTTACGCGCATACGTGGTCACCGACCGGGTGCAGACCGAGGCAAAGCACCAGGTCAACCGGCTGCGAAGCCTCTATCTGCACGCGCTTGCCGCAGAGTTCCCCGAAGGCTGGGAACCGGTCTGGGGGTCGACCAACCCTTACCTGGAGAGCCGTCGCAAGCTCAAGGCCGCGGCACTCACCTCGGTCGTCATCGGCATCCTCAACGCCGCGTACGTCGCCGTCGGCGTCGATCGGCTGATCGCCTACGGGGCTCATGTTGCCTGGCCACTGTGGCTCTCGGTGGTGACAGGGGCGCTCTACTTCGCGATTCAGATGGAGGTCACATGGGATTTCCTACGCCGGATCCGGCGTGCTCAGTCGAAGTAGATCAGCCGGGATCCATGCCGCGATTCTCCCGGGGCCAGGACCCGGTGGCCTTCGACTTCCATACCACGGTCGCGCTGATCGCCGACTACGGTGAGCCGATCTTCGCTGCCCTCCGCAGACTTCGGGCAGTGGAGCATCTGTTTCCCCGAATGTCCCTGCTGCACCGTGACGCGCTCGACGTGGAACTGCTGTTCCGCCAGAACCTGCCGGCCGCTGCCTTGGGTCTCCGGCTCGGCGCCGACCCGGCCGAAGTAGCGGAGTACGTCAGAATCTATGCGTTGGGCCAGACGCTCATCCTCAACAACATGGATCGGCACCTCGACCTGTCCTCGGCCCACTCCATACGGGACCCCGCGCTACTACTCGCCGACGTCAACTCGACGATGTGTTTGGCGGTCACCAGTGTCCTGACGATGGTACGAGAGGCCGCCGTGACACCTGCCGGGGTCCGAGCGCTGCCCGTCATGGCGAGCGTCACCGCTGAAATCGTCCAGTCGATGTACGACAACTATGCCGGACGCTTCGACCAAGACGTTCTCCGTAATCCGGAACGGCTGGTCACCTGGTATCGCGAGTCGGACCAGTCACGGCACCTGGGGTCGGGGTTCTACTCCTCCGGGGTTCTCGGCCTACTCGCCTTCATCGGCGCACGCGTCCCGGATGGCTTGGTTGAGGTGCTGCGGGACATGCGTCGACTGCGCCAGCGGGTGGACGAGTTGACCGACCTGTTCGAGGACACCGTGACCGGGCTGGTGAGCTACCCGATTGCCATGGGCCTCGGTCGGCCGGGGATAGCGGCCGACCTCCGAAAACTGATCGACCGGTTGTGGGGCCGCTCTCAGCAGATCATCGGCAGTGGCGAGCGCGACGCCGGCAGACTGAATCTGGAGCTGACCCGGGACCCGGAGCTGATCGAGACCTACGAGTCTGTGTTGGACGTTCTGCTCGCGGGTGGCATCATGCGGGAGTGTCACCGGGAGGCAGACGTACTGTGGGAGCGGATCGCGTCCAACCTGGCGGAAATGGACGCCTGTTTCGGCGTACCGTTGACCGCGATCATCGACTTGAAGCGGGCGCTGCTCGACCGGGTGGCGTCCACTGACTGGCGGGACGATCGGCCTCCCCATACATTCTTGGAGATGGTTGAGGCGGCAGGGCTGGGAGAGGCGCTATGACATCCGAGGTGCGGCTCGAAAACTCCGCCAAGGCTGTCATCCTCGACCGTGACAAGGTGCTCCTGCTCCGGTACCTGGACCGGAAGATGGGCCTCGGGGTCTGGTACTCGCTCCCAGGTGGGCGGCAGCGGTTCGGCGAGACCCTGGAGGAGGCGCTCGTCCGGGAGTGCCGGGAGGAGATCGGCGCGGAGGTCACGCCGGGGCGTCTGCTTTTCGTCCGGGAGTACATCCATTCCCGGCACGAACTCGCTGGGACGGGGCGGGATCAGCACAAGGTCGAGTTCTACTTCCTCGCCGAACTCGGCACGGAGATTTCAGCCGACTACGTGGCAGACGAGTCCGTCTCCGACGAGGGGCAGCAGGGGCTGTGCTGGTGCAGCCTGGCGAATTTGCATGATCTGAACATCTTCCCCACCGGTCTGCGCCAGCTTGGCAACACCCTGAACGCGGATGACGCCGAGACGTACTGGGGTGACACGTACTGACCACCCCAGCCTGCCCGGTCTTTCCGGAACTCACGGAGTCAGGTCCACCTCGTCGCGGGCGGGTAGGTCGTCCGGGCCGATCTGGCCGTGCATGAGTTCGACCGCCCGGCGACCCGTCAACAGGTCACGTCGCCATGCCTGCATGACCGCGTGCGAATAGCCGGGCGGTACCCGTACCGCGTCCAGATCGGGCTGCGGTGCCCAGCCGACGGCATCCATGAACTCGGCCCGAGTCGGGGTCGCCTGATTCCAGGCCCGTCGAGTCGCCGGATCGACCCAGCCGGCCTGCTCCGCCTGCCGGAGTGCCAGCGACCACGATGTTCGGTACTCGGCGGCGAGTCGGATGAGATTCTCGCGTGTGGGGGCATGGTCGCTCGCGGCGAACGCCTCCCCGGGTAACAGGAGCTCGGCGGCGAAGGCGTTGATGAGGCCTTCCCGGTCGGCTCGGGACCGGTGGACCGCGAGATCGCTGGAGTACTCGTCGCCGAGCACCAGGTGGCCGAGTTCATGCGCTGCGGTGGCCCGACGTCTGCCCGGGTCGCCGGTGGTGCTGACAACGGCCACGGCCAGGTCCGCGTCGAGCAGGGAAGCGCCGTCCCCGGGCAGGCCGGTCACGAGGACGTACTGCCCGCAGCGTTCGGCGAATTCCATCAGCGTCTCGATGGGGCGCGTGCCGGCGTTTCGAAGCTTGCGCAGCCACCGAGCCGCGTCCCGGGCATCGGCTTCCGATTCGACACGCGCGTCGTACCGCGCGGGCGGCCGGATCCGTATCATGCCCAGGTCGGCCAGCTGCCGAACGTCGCGCAGCCACGCGGACAGGGCCACCTCCAGCCGTTGGGAGGTGCGTGCCGCGTCGGTGTCGCTGTCCTCGGTCAAGAGCTCGGTACGGTGCGAGATCACCGCCGGTCGTCGCACGAGGAGATGATCGATGGGTACCCCGAGCGTGGCGGCCAAGCGGACCAGTTCCAAGGCGTCCACCCGTCGGGTACCCGCCTCGATCTTGGCGACCATGGTCCGGTCCAATCCGATGCGTTGGGCCAGATCGACCTGAGACAAGCCGACGCCCAGCGCGCCACGGATCGACATATTGACATCTTGACGTGGCAGGTGACTCATGAGTAGCGTCTCAGCAACCTTTTAGTAAAGGTTCCTAACTGTTAGGGAGGCGCCCCATGAGAACACCCCTGCGTCGGGCCGGGTGGGCCGGCGCCGCGTTCCTGCTGGCGGTGACCGCCGTACCGGTCACGGCCGCTCTCGCCGCCGGCAGCGTCACCACCACCTTCGCCAAGGTCCAGGACTGGGGGACCGGGCACGAGGGCCGGGTGACCGTCAGCAACGGCACCGACGCGTCGGTGACCACCTGGCGGGTGGAGTTCGACCTGCCCGCCGGCACCGCGATCAGCAGCTTCTGGGACGCCGACGTGACCCGGACCGGCGACCACTACGTGGCCGTGAAGAAGAGCTGGGCCGGCCCGCTCGCCCCGGGCACGTCGTTCAGCTGGGGCTACAACGGCACCGGCGGCTACCGGGCGCCGCTGAACTGCACCGTCAACGGCGCGCCCTGCGGCGGCGGCACCCCGCCGCCGACCACCGCGGCACCCACCACGGCCGCACCCACCACCGCGCCACCCACGACCGCGCCGCCGACCACCGCGCCACCCACCACCGCCCCACCGCCGACGGGCGGGAAGAAGCTGGTCGGCTACTTCGCCGAGTGGGGCGTCTACGCCCGGAACTACCACGTCAAGAACATCCACACCAGCGGGTCCGCGGACAAGCTCACCCACATTCTGTACGCCTTCGGCAACACCGCCGGCGGCCGGTGCGCCATCGGCGACAGCTACGCCGACTACGACAAGGCGTACACCGCGGCGGACAGCGTCGACGGCGTCGCGGACACCTGGGACCAGCCGCTGCGCGGCAGCTTCAACCAACTGCGCAAGCTCAAGCGGCTGCACCCGCAGCTCAAGGTGCTCTGGTCGTTCGGCGGCTGGACGTGGTCGGCCGGCTTCACCCAGGCGGCGCAGAACCCGGCCGCGTTCGCCGACTCCTGCTACAACCTGGTCAAGGACCCGCGCTGGGCGGACGTCTTCGACGGCATCGACATCGACTGGGAGTACCCCAACGCCTGCGGCCTGCAGTGCGACGCCAGCGGCCCGAACGCCTTCAAGAACGTGGTCTCCGCGCTGCGCAACAGGTTCGGCGCGGGCTCCCTCGTCACCGCCGCGATCACCGCGGACGGCAGCAACGGCGGCAAGATCGACGCCACCGACTACGCCGGCGCCGCCGGCAACCTCGACTGGCTGATGCCCATGACGTACGACTACTTCGGCGCGTTCAACCCGCAGGGCCCGACGGCCCCGCACTCGCCGCTGACCTCGTACGCGGGCATCCCGCAGGCCGGCTTCTACGCGGACGCGGCGATCCAGAAGCTGAAGAGCAAGGGCGTACCGGCCGGCAAGCTGCTGCTCGGGATCGGCTTCTACGGCCGGGGCTGGACCGGGGTGACCCAGGCGGCACCGGGCGGCTCGGCCACCGGCGGGGCGCCCGGCACGTACGAGACCGGCATCGAGGACTACAAGGTGCTGAAGAACAGCTGCCCGGCCACGAGCACGGTCGGCGGTACCGCCTACGCGCTGTGCGGTAACAACTGGTGGAGCTACGACACCCCGGCCACCATCGGCGGCAAGATGTCCTACGCCAAGGGCCAGGGCCTCGGCGGCTCGTTCTTCTGGGAGCTGTCCGGCGACACCGGCAACGGCGAACTCATCACCGCCATGCGCTCCGGCCTCGGCTGAGTTGTCGGGAGGGGTCCCTCGTACATCCGGAGGTGATGACGGGGGGCCCTTCCGCGTATCCGGCGGGGAATATCGGTGGAGCGGACTGGCGTTGCGGGCTAGCGTGAGCGGCATGTTCGGCATCGACGGTTTCGTGCGGCCCGTGGGGTTCCCCCTGCCGGGTGCCGCCGCCGTCGTGTGCCCGGGGCCGGTCCGGCCCGGCCGACTGAACCTTTTTCAACCTCCCCTTACGGGGCGTCGTTGGTTGAGGTCAAAGAGCGCGCTTGCGCGCCGCGCGGTTCAGGTTGAAAAAGGTTCACTGGATAGCGGCGCGCGAGGCTGACCCTCCTCCCGCTCCAGCAGAACCCACGGAGGAGGGTGGCCCGGTTTCCCCGGACGCCACCCGTCGGATCGTGGCGCCCGGACGCGTGGTTCTGACGCGGATCTCTCCCAGCGGGGTGGCGCCCCGCCCGCGTGACACCGTTCCGCCGACCGTCCATCCACAAAGGACGCGATCAGTCATGGCCAAGAGCCAGTTCACCAGGACCAAGCCGCATCTCAACATCGGCACGATGGGGCACGTCGACCACGGCAAGACGACCCTGACCGCCGCCATCACCAAGGTGCTCGCCGACCGCGACCCGGCCGTCAACCGGTACGTCGCGTTCGACGGCATCGACCGCGCGCCGGAGGAGGTCGCCCGGGGCATCACCATCACCATCGCGCACGTCGAGTACGAGACCGCGAACCGGCACTACGCGCACGTGGACATGCCGGGTCACGCCGACTACGTGAAGAACATGATCACGGGGGCGGCGCAGGTGGACGGGGCGATCCTGGTTGTCTCGGCGCTGGACGGCGCGATGCCGCAGACCCGCGAGCACGTGCTGCTCGCCCAGCGGGTCGGCGTGCCGTACCTGGTGGTGGCGATGAACAAGGCGGACGCGGTGGCCGACCCGGAGCTGCTCGACCTGGTCGAGCTGGAGATCCGCGAGCTGGTCAGCGAGTACGGCTTCCCCGGCGACGAGGTCCCGGTGGTCCGGGTCTCGGCCCTGCGCGCGCTGGAGGGCGACCCGGAGTGGACCGGTTCCATCGTCGAGCTGCTCGACGCGGTGGACCGGTACGTCCCGGTGCCGCCGCGTGAGCTGGCCGAGCCGTTCCTGATGCCGATCGAGAACGTGCTCACCATCTCCGGCCGCGGCACCGTGGTGACCGGGGCGATCGAGCGCGGCACGCTGCGGGCCGGTGACCCGGTCGAGGTGGTCGGGCTCGGTCCGACGCTGAGCACCGTGGCCATCGGGCTGGAGTCGTTCGGCCGGACGCTGGACACCGCCCAGGCCGGGGACAACGCCGCGGTGCTGCTGCGCGGAATCAAGCGGGACCAGGTGCGCCGGGGTCAGGTGGTCGCGCTGCCGGGCAGCGTCACGCCGCACCGCCGGTTCACCGCCCGGCTGTACGCGCTGACCACCGCCGAGGGTGGCCGGCGTACCCCGTTCCACGCCCACTACCGGCCGCAGTTCTACTTCCGTACCACCGACGTGGTCGGCGCGGTCGACCTCGACGGACGGGAGCAGGTCGCGCCGGGCGACACCGTCGACCTGCGGGTCGAGCTGGGCCAGCCGGTGGCGATGCACGCCGGCCTCGGCTTCGCGGTCCGCGAGGGCGGCCGTACGGTGGCCGCCGGCACGGTCACCGAACTGCTCGACTGAGGCCGGGGACCGGGGTCTCTCCCACGGGGAGGGACCCCGGTCCCCCCGGCTACTCGGTGCGCAGGCCGTCGGCCCGGGTGAGCCGCCACAGCACCGGCATGCTCAGCCCGGTCACCAGGAACACCACGGCCGCGCCGAGCCCGGCGGTGAGGCCGACCACCGACCAGTCCACCGAGAGCGGCACCTCGACCAGCCGCAGCAGGACGGCACCGAGGCCCAGCCCGAAGACGACCGCCAGGGCCAGACCGGCCGCCACCGGTACGGCGGTCTGCCACCACACCGACCAGCTCAGGGTGCCCCGCCGGGTGCCGACGGCGACCAGCATGGACAGCAGCCGGCGGCGTTCCCGCAACTGTTCCAGGGTGCCCACCAGCATGCTGACGCCGATCAGCAGCAGGGTTACCACCGCGCCGAGGTAGAGGCCGCGCCGGATGTTGGCGAACTTCGGCTGCTCCTGAACGACCGCCGTCTGCGTCGAGACGGTCGCGAGCGGGTCGACCGACAGGGCGGCGCTGCGCAGCCGTTCGAGCGCGTCCGGGTCGGACCGGTCCAGGTCGACGTACCGCTCGACCCGCAGCCTGGACAGGCCGGCGACGTCGATCGCGCCGGGGGTGGCCAGCAGCACGTCGCGGCTCCACCCGGCCGGGTCGACCCGGGCGGGCACCACGCGGGTGCTCGGCGGCAGCGTCCAGGTCCGGCCCGGATCGTCGGCCCGGCCGCTGCCGACGGTCAGCCTCGCCCCCGGTACGAAACCGGCGCGGGACGGGTCGACACCGTCGGTGTTCTCCGCGTCGGCACACCGCGCGGCCACGTCCTCCTGGCGGCCAGGTGCGCAAGCGTCGGCCACGAAGACGTCGCCGTCGCGGCACCGGTCCAGCCGCGCGAACTCCGCCAGCGCGGCACAGTCGCCGACCCGCAACCAGAGCATCGGGGCATCCTGGTCGGTCGAGCCGGCCGGGGTCGCGAAGGCCAACAGGGTGGCGGCCGTGAGGGTCGAGCCGGGCAGGTCGCCGCGCCCGGCGGCGGCAACGGTGGAGACCAGTACGTCCGTCCGGGCCCGGTCGTTGCCGACGTGCTCGGTGAACTCGTGCTGGATGCCGGCGAACAGCATCTGCAGGCCGATGGTGCCGGCCACCGCCACCGCGATCCCGTTGACCAGCCGGGCCGAGGTGGCGCTGTCCAGTTGCAGCCGCCGGACGGCGAGCTGCCACGGGACCGGGCCACCGCGCAGCCGGCGTACCAGCAGGTCCACCAGCCAGGGCAGCAGCGCGACCGTGCCGATCAGCAGCAGGGTGGCGCCGGTCGCGACCTGCAGGTCGACCAACCGGGAGGAGCCGGCCCGGACGCCGCCGACCAGCGGGTAGAGCAGTAGCAGCCCCAGCGCCGGCAGGACCAGTCGCCACCACAGCCGGCGCCGGCCGCCGACCGACCGCCGGGTCACCCCGAGCGGCTCCACCACCACCCGGCGCAGCGACCCGAGCGCCACCAGCACGGCGACCACCGGCACCGCCACCGCGATCGCGGCCACCAGGGCCGGCGCCGGCCGCAGGTCGTCGGCGTACGCGCTGAGGTCCCAGAGGGTGACCAGCGGCACCAACTGGCGGCCGAGCGCGAAGAGCGCCCCGCCGACCAGGAGCCCGAGCAGCGCGCCGGCCGCCGCCTCCCCGGCGGCGAGGCGGCCGATCATGCGGGTGTCGGCGCCGACCAGCCGGACGGCGGCCAGCCGGCGGTCGCGGCGCTCGCCGCCGAACCGGACGGCCGCGGTCAGGAAGACCGCGATCGGCAGCAGCAGCACGACGAAGATGATCGCCACGAGCAGGGCCAGGACCGGGCTGAACGCCTCGCCGGGCAGGCCGCCACCGAAGCGGTCCAGCCGCATCGCCCGGTCGACGGTCAGCGTGTCGCTGCCGCGGTAGAAGGCCAGCTCGTTCGGGCCGGCGAGGCCCTGCGCGCCGATCACGCCGGCGACCCGGGCGCCGCCCAGCCGGGGGGCGAACAGCGCGGCGTCGGGGGAGCCCAGCAGGTCGCGCAGGGCGGGGGAGACGTACACCTGGTCGGCGGTGGGCAGCGCGGGGATGCCGGGCGGCACCGGTGCCGCCGGGCCCTCGGCGCGCAGCAGCCGGCCGCGTACCGGTCGGCCGTGGAACTCGGTCTCGACCGGAGCGACCAGCAGGGTGTTCGCGGCGGCCGGGATCGGCTCGCCCAGCCGCAGGTCGTCCCGCGCGTCGCCGCGCGCCTGCCGGGCCGACAACGCCGCCGGCACGGCGGCCGCGAGCAGCAGCAGCGCCACCCCCACGCCGACCCCGAACGCGGTGAGCAGGGTCCGCGTCCAGCCCTCCCGACCGCCGGTGACCGCCAGCCGCGCGCCCATCAACAGCTCGGTCACCGGACCGGCTCCAGATCCCGGGTACGCCCGTCGCGCACCACCACCTCCCGGTCCGCGTACGCCGCGACCCGGGCCTCGTGGGTGACCAGCACCACCGCCGCGCCGCTGTCCCGGGCCGCCCGGGACAGCAGGCGCATCACCCGTTCGCCGTTGAGCGAGTCCAGTGCCCCGGTCGGCTCGTCGGCGAAGACCACCCGGGGTTCGGTGACCAGGGCGCGGGCCACCGCCACCCGCTGGCCCTGCCCGCCGGAGATCTCCCCGGGCCGCTTGTCGGCCAGCTCGGCGACCTCCAGCCGGGCCAGCCACTCGTCGGCCCGGCGTTCGGCCTCGCGCCGGCCGGTCCGGTCCAGCCGCAACGGCAGGGCGACGTTCTCCCGACAGGTCAGCTCCGGTACGAGCTGTCCGAACTGGAACACGAAGCCGAACGCGCCGCGGCGCAGCGCGCTGCGTTCGGCGTCCGAAAGCTCCGACAGTGACCGGCCCCGGTAGCGGACCTCGCCCGAGTCCGGCCGGACGATGCCGGCCAGGCAGTGCAGCAGGGTGGACTTGCCGGACCCGGACGGGCCCATGACGGCGAGCATCTCGCCGGCCGCCACGGTCACCGACGCGCCGGCGAGGGCCGGGGTCGCGCCGTACGTCTTGTGCAGCCCGGCGGCGACCAGCAGCGGTTCCTCGTCGGCGTCCCGGCGGTCGGCCGGCGGTGCGTCGGTCGTCGCCGCGATCGCCGCGTCGGCGCGGCCCGCGTGACGACCCGTCGCGTCCCGGTGGCCCGGGGTGTCGGCGGGGCTCACGACCGGACCTTCTTCGCCAGCTCGTCCAGCCGGGCGGCGGTCAGCTCCAGCCAGCGCAGGTCGGCCTCCAGGTGGAACAGGGCGTGGTCGCAGATGAGCTGGTCGGCCAGGTCGCCGTCGGTCTTGCGCCGGGTCAGCTCGCGCATCAGCCGCAGGTGCTCGCCGCGCTGGGTGTCCAGCAGGTCGGCGGCGGGCCGGCCGGTCAGCAGGGCCAGCACCACCTTCGTGTAGAGCGTTGACTGCAGGTAGGCGTCGGGCTTCTCCGGGGTGGCCAGCCAGCGTCGCACGTCGGTGACGCCGGCCTCGGTGATCGCGTACCGCTTGCGGTCCGGCCCGCCGCCCGGCTCGGTCCCGTCCACCTCGACCAGGCCGTTGCGCAGCAGCCGGGACAGGGTGGCGTAGACCTGGCCGACGTGCAGCGGACGGTCCCGACCGAACTGTTCGTCGTACGCGCGCTTCAGGGTGTAGCCGTGGCTCGGCCCGGTTTCCAGCAGGCCGAGGACGGTCTGTCCAAGTGACATGCGGAGCACTATACACATGGTGTGTACATGGTGTGTTTAGTTAATCGGACCGGTTGCTGGTCCCAACCTCTGCCGGAACATCCATGGCGGGCCACCGCGTCGGTCCGGTGGTCCGCCGGCCCGTGACGGCGTCGCCCGGGTCCGGGTACGACTCGACCAGACCGAAGACCACCGTGACCGCGAGCAGCAGGCCGGCCATCGCCTGGACCGTCAGGACCAGGGCGTACCCGCCCACCGCCGGGCCGCCCTCGAACGGGCTGCCCGGTGCCAGCAGCACGATGAGCTGGTACGCGCCCCACCAGAACATCGCACCGGCACCCACCCAGGCCGCCGCGAGCGGTACCCAGACGCGGGCGGTCCCGGGCCGGCGGGCCGCCAGACTCATCGACCCGAGCACGCCGAGCAGCCCGAACAGTACCCAGGAGGCCTCGGTCACCTGCTGGATCGCCTCCCGCCCGGCCCGCATCGTGGCCGGTTGCCCGGCGGTGCCGCCGAACGCCCAGTACAGGTGCATGGCCATGGCCGGCGCGGCGAGGACGGCGGCCGCGACGGTCGCCAACACCCGTACGGAGTCGGTGGCGCCGGACCGTACGGCGCGCACCGGACGACTGAGATAGCCACCCCACCGACGCCGGACGTGCAGCGTGAAGGCCAGCGCCAGGCCGGTGCCCTGCAGGACGAACCCGGTGTAGACCACGGCGTACACCCAGGGCCGCAGGCCGGCGAACCGGTCGCCGCCACCTCCCGTCGCGGAGCCGGTGAGCGCCTCGACGAGCCCGGCCGCCGGCGCGGCGACCATCACGGGGGCGAGCAGGCCGCTGGCCACCCAGAACGGGAACAGCAGCACCCAGACCGGGAGCCGCCGACCCCAACGGTGCACCAGGGCCAGCGCGAGGACGGCACCGGCCAACTCCATCGCCGCGGTCACCGCGTTGGCCGTCAGGTACGCGCCGCCACGCATGATGCCCGGGCGGTCGAGGCCGATGTCGCTGCCGGCCAGCCAGGCGATCTTGATGGCCAGGTACGGCATCATGGCCGCCACGCTGGCGTACCCGATGAGGCGATGCAGCCGCGGCTGTCCGTTTGTCATGGCGTCCAGCCTGGCGCGCCGGTCGGTGCCCGTCCTCCCTTGTCGGTGGGGGTGCCGATCCCCCGCGCGGGGGAGCGTGGCCATGGCGCGGGGTTGGCGACAGGCATCCCGGCGCTAACCGTCACCGAGCGTACCGAGGGCGAGGGCGGTCCGGCGTCGTCGCATCGGCGCTCGCGCCGAACAGTTAAGTTTGTTAATTGTTTATCGACGGTAATGCCTGGCGCGCATCCTCGTCAATGTCCGGACCCGTCGGCCCGAGCGGTCGGGCGGTTTCGGTGTGCGGGCGGATCCGGGTGGTGAGCGGGCTGGCCGCCGCCAGCACCAGCGCCAGGCCGGCCATCGTCACCAGGGCGGTGCGCAGCCCGGCGGCCCCGGCGATCGCGCCGACCAGCGCCGGACCGACCAGGAAGCCCAGGTACGCCGACGAGGCCACCGAGGTCGACGTGAACGACCACCGGCAGGGCGAGGCCGCCGCGGCGGCGCTGCTGGCCCCCGGTGCTCCGCCGGCCGCCGGCACGACGGTGCCGGCCGGTCCGCCGCGGGCGATCGTCACCATGGGCGACCAGTTGGCCCGCGGGGTGCTGCGGGCCGCCGCCGAGCGGGGCCTCGCGGTGCCCGGGCAACTGGCGGTGACCGGCTGGGACGACTCGCGGGCGGCGACCGAGGCCCGACCGGCACTGACCACCGTCCGGCAGTCGCTGCGCGACCAGGGGTACGCCTGCGCCCGGGCGGTCCTCGACCTGTCCGCGACCGATCCGCCCCCGACCCTCGCCGACCGGTGGGAACTGGTCGTCCGGGAGAGCACCGGGCGGAACGCGTCGGGATCTTCCGTCGACCCGCCGTGATCAGCCGACTCCCAGCACCCGGAAACGATCCCCCTCGCCGGAACCCCGCCGGGGCGGTCGCCGTACGCTTTCAGACATGCGCCATGAGTGGCATCAGTTGAGCTACCCCTCGGTGGGGAACCCCGGACTCCAGACCAGCCGCCCGACCGACAACACGGCCGAGGACGAGGCGTTGGGCCTGGACCGATGGCGCGAGCTGCCCCGGGCGCAGACCCCGCCATGGCCCGACCAGGCCGCCGTCGACCAGGTGTGCAAGGTGCTCGACACGGTGCCGTCCGTGGTCGCGCCCTACGAGGTCGACCTGCTGCGGGTCCGGCTGGCCCTGGTCTGCGAGGGCAAGGCGTTCCTGCTGCAGGGCGGCGACTGTGCCGAGACCTTCACCGACAACACCGAGAGCCACCTGCTGGCCAACGCCCGGACACTGCTGCAGATGGCGGTCGTGTTGACCTACGGCGCGTCGCTGCCGGTGGTCAAGGTGGCCCGGGTGGCCGGGCAGTACACCAAGCCCCGGTCGCTGCCGACCGACGCCCGCGGCCTGCCGGCGTACCGCGGCGATATGATCAACTCGCTGGAGGCGACGCCGGAGGCCCGGGTCGCCGACCCGCAGCGGATGATCCGGGCGTACGCCAACTCGGCCGCCGCGATGAACATGCTGCGCGCCTACATCGGCGGCGGGCTGGCCGACCTGCACGCCGTGCACGACTGGAACAAGGGCTTCGTGAAGGACTCCCCGGCCGGCGAGCGCTACGAGGCGATCGCCCGGGAGATCGACCGCGCCCTGGCCTTCATGCGGGCCTGCGGCATGACCGACAACGAGGCGCTGCGCACGGTCACCCTGTTCTGCTCGCACGAGGCGCTCGCCCTGGAGTACGACCGGGCGCTCACCCGGGTCTCCGACGGCCGGGCGTACGGGCTGTCCGGGCACTTCCTCTGGGTGGGCGAGCGGACCCGGCAGCTCGACGGGGCGCACATCGACTTCATCTCCCGGGTGGCCAACCCGATCGGCGTGAAGCTCGGCCCGACCACCTCGCCGGACGAGGCGATCGAGCTGTGCGAGAAGCTCAACCCGGACAACATCCCGGGCCGGCTCACGTTGATCAGCCGGATGGGCAACCACAAGGTGCGCGACGCGCTGCCACCGATCGTGGCCAAGGTCGCCGCGGCCGGCGCCAAGGTGGTCTGGCAGTGCGACCCGATGCACGGCAACACCCACGAGTCGTCAAACGGCTACAAGACCCGGCACTTCGACCGGATCGTCGACGAGGTGCTCGGCTACTTCGAGGTGCACCGCGGCCTGCAGACCCACCCGGGCGGCCTGCACGTCGAGCTGACCGGGGAGAACGTCACCGAGTGCCTCGGCGGCGCCCAGGGCATCGAGGACCTCGACCTGCCCGACCGCTACGAGACCGCCTGCGACCCGCGGCTGAACACCCAGCAGTCGCTGGAACTGGCCTTCCTGGTGGCGGAGATGCTCCGTGGCTGAGCCGGCGCCGCAGCTCGCCGGCGGCGGCTCCGACACCGCTGCCGCGACGGGACCGGCCGGTGCCGCCGGCGGGGGAGCCGGGCCGGTGGACCTGCGGTCCGACACGGTGACCCGGCCCACGGCCGCGATGCGGGCGGCGATGGCCGACGCCGAGGTCGGCGACGACGTGTTCGGCGAGGACCCGACCGTGGCCGCGCTGGAGGCCGAGGTCGCCGCGCTGTTCGGGCACGAGGCGGCGCTGTTCGCCCCGACCGGGTCGATGGCCAACCAGATCGCCCTGCAACTGGTCGTACCGCGCGGCGAGGAGCTGCTCTGCGACGCCGACGCGCACGTGGTGACGTACGAGCTGGGCGCCGCAGCCGCGTACGGCGGGATCTCCGCGCGGACCTGGCCCGCTCTCGGCGCGGAGCTGGACCCCGACGTGGTGGCCCGGATGGTCCGGCCGGACGGCTACTTCGCGGTGCCAACCCGGGCGATCGCCGTCGAGCAGACCCACAACCGGGGCGGCGGTGGGGTGATCCCGCTGGCCACCCTGCGTGAGCTGCGCCGGATCGCCGACGAGCACGACCTGGCCGTGCACTGCGACGGCGCCCGGATCTGGCACGCGCACGTCGCCGACGGCGTGCCGCTGGCCGAGTACGGCGCGCTCTTCGACACCCTGTCGGTCTGCCTGTCCAAGGGACTCGGCGCCCCGGTCGGCTCGCTCGTGGTCGGCAGCGCCGAGAAGATCGCCCGGGCCCGGCTGGTCCGCAAGCGGCTGGGCGGCGGGATGCGGCAGGTCGGCATCCTCGCCGCCGCCGGCCGGTACGCCCTGGCACACCACGTGGACCGGCTCGGCACAGACCACGCCCGCGCAGCCCGGCTGGCCGAGGCCGTCGCCCCGTACGGGGTGCTGGCCACGCCGGTGCGGACCAACCTCGTCCCGCTCGACCTGACCAAGCACCCGCTCGACGCGCCGGCCCTGGCCGCCGCCGCCCGGGCCGAGGGCGTGCTGATCTCGGTGCTGGGCCCGCGTACCGCGCGGCTGGTCACCCACCTCGACCTGGACGACGCCGGGGTGGACCGGGCGATCGAGGTGCTCACCACCGTCCTGCGCGGCTGACGCGACGCCGGCCACGGCGGACCGGACCGGATCGGCGGCATTCGGACCCGGCGGCCGCCGCCGGAGCGGTGGTCCGGGCGCCGCTCGGCCGGTCAGGGATGCAGCCGCTTGAGGGTGGCGATGTCGGCGGCGTGGCCGGCGTGCTTCTCGGTGGGCGTCTCCACCACGACCGGCACCCCGGCCACGGCGGGATGGCGCATCAGCTCGGCGAACGGGGCCTCGCCGATGGCGCCCCGGCCGATGTTCTCGTGCCGGTCCCGGGTCGAGCCGCACGGATCCTTCGAGTCGTTGGCGTGCACCAGCCGCAGCCGTCCGGCGCCGACCGTCTCGACCAGCGCGTCCAGGGTCGCGGTCATCCCACCCGCGACGGCCAGGTCGTGACCGGCGGCCCAGGCGTGGCAGGTGTCGAAGCAGACCCCCAGCGCCGGGTGCCGGTCCACGGCGTCCAGGTACGGCCCCAGGTGCTCCACCCGGGAGGCCAACGACCGGCCGCCACCGGCGCTGGGCTCGACCAGCAGCCGCGGCCCGCCGGTGGCGTCGATCCCGTCCAGCAGCGGCAGCAGCGCCTCGCGTACCTGTCGCATGGCCGCCTCGGCGTACCCGGCGTCCACCGCGCTGCCGGCGTGGAACACCACCCCGGCGGCGCCGATCGCGGCGCCCCGGCGCAGCGCGTGAGCCAGCGTCTCGGTCGACCGCCGGACCGTCTCCGGTGTCGGTGAGCCCAGGTTGACCAGCAACGAGGCGTGGATGTAGACGGGAATGCCCCGGGCGGAACAGCCGGCCCGGAACTGCGCGTCCTGCACCGGGTCACCGGCCGGCAGCGCCCAGCCCCGGGAGTTGCTCACGTAGACCTGTATCACGCCGGAGCCGGCCGCGTCGGCGTACGGCAGGGCCGCCCGGGCCAGGCCGCCCGAGGTGGGCGTGTGCGAGCCGATCGGGGTGATCACAGGCACACGATGGTGACTTGGGAGCCCGGCGGCACGGGGGTGTTCTCCGCCGGGTTCTGGAACCGGACCACGCCGTTCGGGTTGCCCTGCGGGACCGGAGCGAGCCCCTGGCCCTGGAGCGTCTGCTGGGCCTGCGGGCAGGGCAGGTCCACCACCCGCGGCACCGCGACGGCCGGCGGGCCCTTGCTGACCTTGAGCTTGACCTCGGCGCCCTTCTCCACCCCGGTGCCGTCCGCCGGGCTCTGGCTGATCACCTCGTCCTTGGGCTTGTCCGAGTCGACGTACTCCTCGACCGGCGTCAGGCCGAGCTGGGCCAGGGCGTTCCGCGCATCGTTGATGTTCTTGCCGGCCAGCGGCGGGACGGACAGTGGCGCCCGGCCCTTGCTCACCGTCACGGTGATCTTGTCGCCCGGCTTGACCTGGCTGCCGACCTTGGGGTCGACGGCGGTCACCACGCCGGCCGGCAGGTTGTCGTTGTACTGGTCCGGTCCGCGGACCACGGTGAGCCGCAGCTGCTGCAGATCGGCCTCGGCCAGGTCGAAGGTCTTCCCGGTGACGTCCGGCACCTCGTAGCGCTCCGGGCCGAGCGACAGCACCAGGGTGATGGTGCTGCCCTTCACGATCCGGTCCCCGGTGGCCGGGGTCTGGGCGAGCACGACGTCCTTGGCGGCCTTCTCGTCGTAGCGGGGGGTGCCGAGAGCGATGGTGAAGCCCGCCTTCTCGGCCTGGGCCTCGGCCTGCGCCTTCGTCATGCTGACCAGTTGCGGCGCCACCGTGTAGCGGCCGATGCCGAACCACCAGCCGCCCAGGGCGACGACCAGGCCGAGCACCACCAGGCCGGCCAGCACGGCCCGCCGGCCGCGCCGGTCGGCCATCAACTGGGCCCAGACGGTGCGTACCCGGTCGGTCAGGCTCTCCGCACGCTGCGGTTCGGCGCGGCGCCGGCCCGGCTGGGTCCGCTCGGCCGGTCCGGGCAGCCGGGCCCAGCTCGGCCGCTCGCCGCCGCCGGCCCCGGTGCCGGGACCGGCCAGCGCGGACACGATCATCGTGGGCTGGTCCACCTTGCGCAGCACCGCGGTCTCGGCGCTGGACACACTGCCCAGGTCGTCCCGGGCCACCTGCACCTCGGCCAGCAGCGCGCCGGCGTCCGTCGGGCGGGCGCCGGGATCGCGCCGGGTGGCCCGGGCGACCAGCTCGTCCAGCGCCGGCGGCAGGCCCGGCACCAGCGTCGAGGGCCGCGGTACGTCCCGGTCGACGTGCTGCCAGGCCACGTCGACGGCCCGGTCACCGTCGTACGGCACCCGGCCGGTGAGCATCTCGAACAGCACGATGCCGGCCGCGTAGACGTCGGTCCGCGGGTCGGCGTGCCCGTCGGTGACCAACTCCGGCGCGACGTACGCCACGGTGGCCATCAGCTTGCCGCCGTTCTCGTCCTCGGCGCTCGCCTCGACCGCCCGGGCCAGCCCGAAGTCGGCCACCTTGACCACGCTGTCGATCAGGTTGCCGGACCCACCGCTGGGTGCCTCGGCGACCAGCACGTTCTCCGGCTTCACGTCCCGGTGCACCAGGCCGGCCCGGTGCGCGGCGGCGATCGCGGCGAGCATCTGCTCCAGGATCGCCAGCGCCTCGGCGGGCTGCAGCCGGCGCCGCTCGCCCAGCAGGTCACGCAGGGTACGCCCGCGGACGTACTCCATCACCAGGTAGGGCAGGCCGGCGTGGGTGCCCTGGTCGTAGACCGCCACCACGTTGGGGTGGGTCAGCCGGGCGATGGTCTTGGCCTCGTCGGTGAACCGCTCCAGGAAGCCGGGCAGCCGGGTCTGCGCGTCCCGCGCCTGACTCGGGTGAAGGATCTTGAGGGCCACGGTGCGCTCCAGGCGCTCGTCCGTGGCCGTGTACACGGTCGCCATGCCTCCACGGGCGACCCGACCGCGGATGCGGTAGCGCCCGTCGATCAGCGATCCCAGTAACGTGTCGGCGACCTGAATGTCCATCGGCAGGCAGTCTATGTCTCCAGAGGGTGGCGGCAGAACAGGATGCCACAGCCGACACCCCGGGAAAATCCGGGCCGGTCAGCAGGGGTGCCGGGTCGGCACCGGCGGTACGCCGTCGCCGGCCTCCGGGTGGCGGTGTCGCCGGCCCGTGGATCGGGTGTCGTTGGTGTCCGGCCCGGTCGGCATGGCAGGGTTGCCAGGTGAACGATTCACGACCCGCCGGGGCAACCGGTTCCGGCCCCGCCCAGACCGGCCCCGCCGACTGGCTGACCCTGCCCGACGTCGCCGAGCGACTCGACGTGACGATCAGCAAGGTCCACCAGATGATCCGCGAACGGGAGCTCATCGCGGTCCGCCGGGACGGCATCCGCCGGGTACCGGTCGAACTGGTGGCGAACGCCACCGTACGCAAGCACCTGCCCGGCGTCCTCACCCTGCTGCGCGACGCCGGGTACGACGACGACGAGATGCTGCACTGGCTCTACGAGCCGGACGACACCCTGCCCGGCACGCCGGCCGAGGCGCTCGGCGGGGATCGCGCCCGCGAGGTGAAGCGCCGGGCGCAGGCGCTGGGCTTCTGACCGGAAAATCGGAAGCGATGCGGCATTTCGCCTATCTGGCGGTCCTGGCCGGTTGTCTGGTCGCCGCGCTGTGGCTGGAACCGGTGCTCCGGGTCAACGTGCTGCGCCGCTGGCGCCGGCTGCTGCTCACCCTGCTGCCGGTGGTGCTGGTCTTCGCGCTCTGGGACCTGGCCGCCATCGCCGCCGGGCACTGGACCTTCGACCCGGAGCAGACCACCGGGGTGCTGCTGCCCGGCGGGTTGCCGCTGGACGAGGTGCTGTTCTTCGTGGCCGTACCGGTCTGCGCGATCCTCGGCTTCGAGGCGGTCCGCGCGGTCCGCGGCTGGCCCGCCGGGGACGAGCCACCGCCGTCGGGGGGTGAGCCGCCGCCGGCCGCGAACGGGTCGGCCACCGGCGGAGCGGATCGGGGACGCTCGTGACGTACACCGTCGCGGCGCTGCTGGGCGTGCTCGGTGCGGTGGCCGTGGACCTGCTGGTGCTGCGCACCCGGCTGGTCCGCCGGCCGGTCTTCTGGGCCACCTACCCGATCATCATCTTCTTCCAGTTGATCTCCAACGGCATCCTGACCGGTCGGGACATCGTCCGGTACGACCCGGCCGCGATCATCGGCCTGCGCATCGTGTACGCGCCGGTGGAGGATCTGTTCTTCGGGTTCGCCCTGGTCCTGCTCACCCTGTCGGTGTGGGTCTGGCTCGGGCGGCGCGGCGTGCAGCGTGGCCCGGTCGCCGGGGAGAACAGCCCGCTGCTGCGCCTGTTGGCCCGTCGGCCCGGCGGGCCGCCGGCCGGTGGTCGTCCGGAGCCCGACCACGAGCATCAGTCGTGAAACTGCCCAGCCCTCGGCGTGTCGGACAGTTTTCCGACTGATGCTCGTGGGACGTGGTCCGGGCGGTTCGGTGGCCGGAGGGTTGACGGGTCCGGTCGGTCAGTGGGGCGGACCGTCGCACAGCCGACGGGCGGCGCCGGAGCGCACCGCCCGCGCGGCGGCCACCACCAGCAGCACCAGCAGCACGACGTCCAGCAGGGCACCCGGCAGCTTGGTGCGGACCGCGAGACCCAGCCCGTCCGGCAGCACCAGGAGGGCCAGCCCCAGCGTCGCCGCCGCCAGTCGGCGGACCCACCGCGGATCGGCCACCCCGGCGGCGAGCACGGCGAACGGCACCAGCGCGTACCAGGGGTAGAAGACCGGCGACAGCACCGCCAACGCCGCGAACGTCACCCCGCAGGCCGTCACCACGACCCGCCGCGCGGCGGTGCGGGACGCCGGACCGTCAACGGTGACCTCTGCCACGCCGGTCGGCCCGGCCGAGCCCGGGTCGACACCGGCCGAGCCCGGACCGACACCGGCCAAGCCCGGGTCGACACCGGCCGAGCCAGCCGGTTCCACCGGGCCAGGCATCCGGACCGCGCGGAGCGTCGCCCGGCCGGCCCGGAACAGCAGGAGCGCGCAGATGCCGGCCAGCGCCACCAGGCCGGCCAGCCGGGCCACCGCCACCGCCGGGTCCACCGCCGCCGGCTGCCCGAGCAGCCGGAACAGGTAACCCACCGCCATCCCCACCCCGGTCGGCAGCGACGTCCACTGCACCAGCGAGCCGGTGCCGGACAGCGCGCCCACCCAGCCGAGCCCGAGGTCGGTGGCCAGGCTCAGGACCGCGAACGTGAGCAGCACGCCACCGCCGACCGCGGCCGCCGCCCGCCGCACGGCGCGGGGCCGCCGGCCGAGCACCGCCAGCATGATCGCGAACGGCACCGCCACCAGCGCCGTCACCTTCACCGCCACGGCCAGCCCGAGCAGCACCCCGGCCACGGCCGACCAGCCGACGCCGGTCCGATCCGTGCCGACCGCCGGCCGCCCACCGGCACCCGGCCCGCCGACCGGGCTGCCCGTAGCGGTGCCGTCCGAGGTGACCGGCCGTGGGCCGTCGGCGGTCGGCGGCCGGTCCTCGTCGGGGGTGCGGCCGGGGTCGGCCACCAGGGCCAGCGCGGCGACCACCAGGCCGATCACCAACCCGTCGTTGTGCGCGCCGGACACCAGGTGCACGGCGACCAGCGGGGAGAGCAGGCCCAACCAGAGCGCCGTCCGGGGGTCGACGCCGCAGGCCCGGGCCAACCGGGGGAGGAACCCGGCCACCAGCGCCGCGCCGGCCAGCGCGACCACCCGCAGCAGGCCCACCGTGACGAGCAACTGCGGGTCCGCGGCGCCGGCCACGGTCCGGGCGACGGCCACCGCCGCGCCGGACAGGGCGACCGCGAGCGGCCCGTACGGCGTCGGGGTGTGCTGCCACAGCACCGGCACCGCGTCGGTCCACCGGCAGCCGCCGTCGGCCACCCCGACGCTGTACGGGTCGACCCCGTCCAGCCACAACGCGCCCTGACAGGCGTACGAGTAGAGGTCGCGGCTGGCGGTCGGCGGCGCCACCAGCAGCGGCAGCGCCCAGCACGCGCCGGTCACCAACAGCCACCGCGACGCCGGCACCATGCCGCCGGCCCGCGCCGGGCCGCCGTCCGGTACCGGTCCGCCGGTCCGGAGCGGGACGCCGAGCCGCCACCACGCCGCCGACAGCGTCACCAGCCCGATCAACCACACGACCAGACCCCACCGGTACGCCGTACCGGTCGGGTCGCCGCCCGGCAACGCCCCGGCCCGGTACGCCCCGGCGGCCATCAGCACGCTGCCGACCAGCCCCGCCACGCGCAGCCGTCGGGGTCCGGCCACCCGTGGCCGGGACCGTCGCCGCTCGGTCACCGCGGGCGGTCAGTCCGTGCGGCGGGTGGCCACGAAGGCCAGGTCGACCAGCACCCGGCGGCCCTCCGGTTCCAGTTCCGCCTGCTCCAACGCGGCGAGCGCCGCCTCGGTCAGCTCGGCGATCCGCTGTTCCGTACGGCGCAGCGCGCCGCTGTCGGTGATCACCTCGCGCAGTCGGCGGACCGTGTCCTGGTCCAGGTCGGGCCGGCCGAGCCAGCGGTCGAACAACTCGCGGCCCGTCGGCCCGGCGGCCGACAGCGCCGCGGCGACCAGGAACGTCCGCTTGCCCTCGCGCAGGTCGTCGCCGGCCGGCTTGCCGGTCTGCCCCGGGTCGCCGAAGACCCCGAGGATGTCGTCCCGCAACTGGAACGCCTCACCGAGCGGCAGCCCGTAGCCGGAGTAGGCGACGGTGACCGGTTCCGGGGCGTCCGCCAGCGCCGCGCCCAGCAGCAGCGGGCGCTCGACGGTGTACTTGGCCGACTTGTAGCGGGCCACCATGCTCGCCCGCTCGACCGAGGTGTCCGCGCTGGCCTGGGTGACCACGTCCAGGTACTGGCCGATGGTCACCTCGCCGCGCATCCGGTCGAACACCGGCCGGGCCCGCGCCACCGTGGCCGGGTCCAGGCCGCCGGTGTGCAGCAGTTCGTCCGACCAGACCAGGCACAGGTCGCCGAGCAGGATCGCCGCCGCGTCCCCGAAGGCGTCCGGGTCGCCCACCCATCCGGCGGCCCGGTGCCGGCCGGCGAACCGGCGGTGGATCGCCGGCTCGCCCCGGCGGGTGTCCGACCGGTCGATCAGGTCGTCGTGGATCAGCGCGCTGGCCTGTACGAACTCCAGCGCGGCCAGGGTGGCGACCAGCTGGTCCGAGTCCCCGCCGCCCGCGCCGCGGTACCCCCAGTAGGCGAACGCCGGCCGCAGCCGCTTGCCGCCGCGCAGCACGAACGCCTCCAGCGCCTCGGCGACCGGCAGCAGCGAGTCGTCGATGTCGGCCATCCGCCGGCGCTGGTCGGCGAGGAACCCGGTCAGCGCCTTGTCCACCCGCTGACGCAGACCGGCCCGGTCGACCACCGGCCCGGCGTGGTCGGCCGGCGGCCCGGGGGCGTGGTCGGCGGACGGTGCGGCGGTCTGTCCAGCCGACGGTACGGAGGCAGCTTCGGTCACGCCCTGACGCTATCCGGTCGTCGGGCCGCCCATCCCACCCCATGCCCCGTCCGCCGGGTCCGCTCGACGTGGTGCGGCCGGTCGCGGGTACGTCAGCGACCTCATCGGGCGGTTTGACGTCCCTGGCGTACCCGCGACGCCGCCGCGTTCCCGGGTGCGGAGGGCGGCGCGACTCGTGGTGCCCGGTGGGCGGGAAGGTACGCGTCACAGGGGCCCCGGGCCGGTAGGGTTGGCGGGTGGCGCTCGGTCTTCCCTCTGTCCTTCCCAACTCGCAGCCGGCGATCGGGGACCTGATCCGTGGGTCCCGGCCGACCTTCTCGTTCGAGTTCTTTCCCCCCAAGACCGACAAGGGCGAGCAACTGCTGTGGCAGGCGATCCGGGAGTTGGAGCCGCTGCGGCCGTCCTTCGTCTCGATCACCTACGGCGCGGGCGGGTCGACCCGGGACACCACGGTCGCGGTGACCGAGCGGATCGCGACCGAGACGACGCTGCTGCCGATGGCGCACCTGACCGCCGTCAACCACTCGGTCGCCGAGCTGCGTAACGTGATCGGCCGGCTCGCCGGGGCCGGGGTGCACAACGTGCTCGCCCTGCGCGGTGACCCGCCGGGCGACCCGACGGGGGAGTGGGTCGCGCACCCGGAGGGTGTGCGGTACGCGGAGGACCTGGTCCGGCTGGTCCGCGAGGCGGGTGACTTCAACGTCGGGGTGGCGGCGTTCCCGTTCAAGCACCCGCGCTCGCCCGACATCGACAGCGACACCGCCTACTTCGTCCGCAAGTGCCGGGCCGGGGCGGAGTTCGCCATCACCCAGATGTTCTTCGAGGCCGACGACTACCTGCGGCTGCGGGACCGGGTGGCGGCCGTCGGCTGCGACACCCCGATCGTGGCCGGTGTCATGCCGGTCACCCAGATCGGCACGATCGAGCGCTCCCAGCAGCTCTCCGGCGCACCCTTCCCGCCCCGGTTGGCGGCCCGGTTCGCCGAGGTGGCCGACGACCCGGAGGCGGTCCGCCGGCTGGGCATCGAGCACGCCGGCGAGCTGTGCCGGCGACTGCTCGACGAGGGGGTGCCCGGCATCCACTTCATCACCCTCAACCGCTCGACCGCGACCCGTGAGGTGTGGCAGAACCTGCGGGCCGAGGCCCGGGTGTGAACCGCCCCGCCCGCTGTCGTACGGCCGAGCCGCCATGGGTAACCGGCTGACCTGGGACGAGTACGCGACCGCCTGGGCGGGCCTGCACGGCGGGTTCGATCCCCGGACGGCCGCGCCGGTGGTACGGGGTTGGCTGCGGATGGCGTACCTGGTGGGGGCGTTGCTCGGTCGGCTGCGGGTGTCGCCGGCGGCGGTGACCGTGGTCGGGCTGGTGCTCTGCGCCGTCGTGCCGGTCGTCGCCGGCCGGTCGTCGACCGGCGCGTTCGTCGGCGCCCTGCTGGTCCTGCTGGCCTCGGTGGCCGACAGCGTGGACGGCGCGGTGGCCGTGGTCACCGGCCGCACCAGCCGGCTCGGCTACGTGTACGACTCGACCGCCGACCGGGTCGGCGAGGCGTTCTGGCTGGCCGCGTTCTGGCTGGTGGGCGTCTCCGGTGTGGTGGTGGTGACCGCCGGCGCGCTGTCCTGGCTGCACGAGTACGTGCGGGCCCGGGCGGTCTCGGCCGGGATGAAGGAGATCGGGGCGGTGACCTTGGGCGAGCGGCCGACCCGGGTGTCGATCACCGTGGTCGGGCTGGTGGTGGCCGGAGCCGCCGGACTGATCCGGACGGAACTGGCGGCCGGCGCGGCGACCGTGGTGGTCGCGGTCTGGATCCTGCTGGCCCTGTTCGGGCTCGGCCAACTCCTCTCCGCCGTCCGCCGCACCCTGGCCTGACCCGGCCGCCGACCCGTCCGGCCGTCCGCCGCCGGTCAGGGCCGGCGAGGTTCGGACGGCATCCGGCGGCAAGCCGGCAGTGACCGGGCCGACATTTTTCGGGACAGTGCGGTTTGCGCACCGGCGCTAGGTTTGGCCGGTGCGCGGAGAAAATTTCGCATCCACCGCCGGGTTCGGACTCCGCGGGCGCGTTCCGCGCCGGCGGTCCGCCGCCGTAGCCGTCCTGCTCGCCGTGACCGGGCTGGTCGCCGGCTGTGCGGGTGCGGGCGGCGGGCACCGCGCCGTGATCAGCCTGCCGAGAGCAGTCCCGTCGGGACCGGCCGCCGAGGGGGACCGGCCGGCCGCCGCGCAGCCCCTGCCACCCGGCCCGCTCGGTCGGTACGTCGCCAAGCTGCCGGCGTTCCCGCCCGCGCCCGCACCGACGCCGGTGACCGTGCCACCCGGTCCGGCCGCCGGCTGGTACTCCCGCATCCAGACCACCGACCGGGTGGCGTTCCTGACCATCGACGACGGATGGGTCAAGAAGCCCGAGGCGATCGAGTTGCTGACCCGGGCCAAGGTGCCGGTGACGCTGTTCCTGACCGTCAACGCGATCAAGGACAACCCGGACTACTTCACGAAGCTGCGGGACGCCGGGGCGACGATCGAGGCGCACACGGTCAGCCACCCGTCCCTGACCGGCCGGTCGTACGCGTTCCAGCGCAAGGAGATCTGCGGCTCGGCCGACTGGCTCGCCCAGCGGTACGGCCGCCGGCCGGTGCTGTTCCGCCCGCCGTTCGGCAACAAGGACGCCACCACCCTGCGGGCGGTGCGGGACTGCGGCATGAAGGCCGCGTTCTTCTGGACCGAGACGGTGGACAAGGGCAAGGTGCGCTACCAGAAGGGGCACACCGTGCAGCCTGGCGACATCATCCTGATGCACTTCCGGCCGGCGTTCGCCGACGACTTCCTGGCCGCGCTGACCGCCATCCACAAGGCCGGCCTGACCCCGGCCGTCCTCGGCGACTACGTCAACTGACCGGACCCGTCCGGCTGCGCGGCCCACCGGCCGAGGGCACCGACGGCAACCGGCCGCACCGCCCTCAGGCCGTGCCCACCGCGTCGGCGACGATCTGGGCCGACAGGGTGACCATGGGCAGCCCGCCACCGGGATGGGTGGAACCGCCGACCAGGAAGACGCCGCGCGCCGGGGTGCGGTTGGCCGGCCGGAGCAGGCCGCCGGCCGTACCGTAGATCGCCCCGCCCGGCGCGGCGGTGGCGTGGGCCAGGTCGGCCGGGGTGCGGATCTCCCGGAACACCAGCCGGTCCCGGACGTCCACGCCGCGGGCGGCCAGCACGTCCAGGATCCGGTCGGCGTACGCGGTGGCCAGGCCCGGCCGGCGCCAGTCCACCGCGTCCAGCGCCCGCCCGTGCCGGGCGGCGTTGACCAGCACGAACCACGCCTCGTGCCCGGCCGGCCGGACGGCCGGGTCGTCGGCCACGGTGACGAACACCGTCGGGTCGGGGGCCGGCCGGGCCGGTACGCCCCGACCCGGGTCGCCGAACACCGCGTCGAACTCGGCGTCGTAGCTCGCCGGGTATCGGCGGTGGTCGGGGAAGAACACGTTGTGGTGCGCCAGACCGGTCGATCCGCGGACCCCGAGCAGCAGCACGAAGCCGGCCAGGCTGCGGTCGGCCAGCCGGGACAGGCGCGCCGGGGTGGGCAGCAGGTCCCGGTAGACGGTGAGCGCGTCCACGTTGGCCACCACCACGTCGGCCGGTACGGGGGCGGTCGCGCCGGCCAGACGTACCCCGTGCACCCGGCCGCCGGCGGCCTCGATCCGGGTCACCGTGCTGCCGGTCTGCACCACCACGCCGAGGTCGAGGCAGCGGGACAGCAGCGCGTCGGCCAGGGTGCCGAGCCCGCCGTCCAGGTACCAGCCGCCGAAGGCCAGCTCGGCGTACGGGACGGCGACCAGGGCGGCCGGAGCGCGCCGCGGGTCGGCACCGGTGTACGTGGCGTACCGGTCCAGCAGCATCCGCAGCCGCGGGTCACGCAGCGTACGGCGACCGAGCCCGCGCAGCGTCTGCCCCGGTCCGATGGCCGCCAGGTCACCCAGTCGCCAGGCCAGCCCGGCCAGCGCCGTCGGCGAGTCGACGGGCCTGCGCAGGATGTCCCGCCAGGAGGCGGCCCAGACCCGGCCGGCCCGCCGCCACAGCCGGCGCCAGTCGGCGGCGGCCCGGTCACCGAACGCCGCCCCGATCCGGTCGGCGAACACGTCCGGGTCGGCGCACGAGTCGAGCCCACCGCCGTCCGGGAACCGGTGCCGGACGATCGGGTCGAGCGGCCGCAGGTCGAGGTACTCGTCGAGCTTGGCGCCGGTCGCCTCGAACAGGTCGGCGAACACCTGCGGCAGGGTCAGCAGGCTCGGCCCGGTGTCGAACCGGAAGTCGCCCTCGGGGGCCGACCGGACGTACCGGCCGAGCTTGCCGCCGACCACGTCGGCGCGCTCGTGCACGGTGACCTCGTGGCCGGCGGCGGCCAACCGCGCCGCGGTGGCGAGCCCGCCCACCCCGGCGCCGACAACGACCACCCGGCTCATTGTCGCCTCCACTCCTGTGCCGTCGCTCCTGCCGGCCCCGGCCGCACCGGACGTCCGGCGGCGCGGGACGCCACCGGGACCCGGCCGCCGGGCCGCGCCCCCGGCCCCGGGATGCCGCGGCACCGCCGAGCGTCGGGCGACGTCAGAGCACCGGCCGGCCGCGCCAGAACAGCCGCCGCCGCCTCCGCAGATGGTACGACCGCCAGGTCAGCCAGCCGAGCAGCGCGACCGACAGCGGATGCGCGAATGCGTCCGGCCAGCCCCGCCCGCCGGTGGCCCGGGCGCTGACCAGCCGGCCGGCCACCCCCAGCAGGTAGGTCGACAGGGCCACCCCGGCCGCCACCGGCTCGCCCGCCACCAGCGCCGCGCCGGCCAGCACCGGCGGTGCCGTGTACAGCAGCAGGAGCAGCGCCACCACCGCCGTCGCGGCCACCGGCGACCCGAACGTCGCCCACAGCGACTTGCCGTACCCGTCGCGCAGGCCGGCCCACGAGTCGTACATCCGGCAGGACGCCAGCCGCGATCCGTCCGCGAGGGCGATCCGGCCGCCGGACCGTTTCACCGCCCGGGCCAGCTCGATGTCCTCCAGGATCTTGTCGGCCACCGCCGCGTGCCCGCCGGCCCGCGCGTAACCGGCCCGGTCCAGCACCAGGAACTGCCCGCCGGCCGCGGCCAGCGACGGCCGCGCCGAGCGCTCCATCGCCCGCAGCGGCAGGAAGGTGAGCCACAACCACTGCAGCAACGGCTGGACCAGCCGCTCACCCGCCGAGCCGGCCACGATCCGCGGGTACGGGGACAGCAGCGTCGCCCCGGCGGCGCGCAACCCGGTCACCGCGGCGGCCACCGCGTCCCGGGCCAGCACCACGTCCGCGTCCACGAACACCAGCGCCGTGACGTCCGGCCCGACCTGCCCGGCGAGCTGCTGGCAGGCGTACGGCTTGCCGAGCCAGCCGGGCGGCGGCGGTGACCCGGTGACCAGCCGGACCCGCGGGTCCCCGGCGGCGACCGCGCGCACCACGTCGGCGGTGCCGTCGGTGGACCCGTCGTCCAGCACCACGATCTCCAGCCGGGGTACCTCCCGCTGGGCCAGCAGCGCCCGCAGGCACGGGGTGACCCGGTCCGCCTCGTCGCGCAGCGGCAGCAGCACCGCCACCGGCTCGTCCACCGGTCCCGCCGGCCGCCCCGGCCGACGCAGCCACCGCCCGGCGTTGACCACCGTGTGCCCGCTCAACGCGCCCACCGCCCCGGCCACCACCAGCGCCCCGACCAGCAGCGGACTCACCCGGTGGCTCCGGCGCGGGCGTCGGGCCGGGGGACCGGCCGCCGCCCGGACCGCCCGGACCGGGCGAGCGTCACGGCCAGCGGTACGGCCACCGTGGCCATCGCCAGCGCTCCCCAGGCCGCCGAGGCGGGCAGCCGCAGGAAGACCGCGTGGGCGAGCACGCTGGAGGCGTAGGTCCACAGGTACAGCGCGTACATCGGGGCGTCGGCCGGGTCGGACCGGCCCGCCGCCGGCCCGGCCGCCGGGCGCAGCAGGGCCATCAGCGGCACCGCGAACAGCAGCCAGCCGAGGTAGTTGCCGACCGGGATGCCGGGCACCCCGGGCAGCGCAGGTCCCGGGTCGAGCCAGGTCCAGTAGCCCTCGGACACCATCTGCGGGTCCAGGAACACGTCCCAGGCGGCCAGCCCGAGCCCGGCCAGCCCCACCCGGCCGGCGAGGCGGGCCGGCCCTCCGGCGTCGCCGTCCGCCCTCCCCGCCGCCGGACCGCGGCTGGGTCGGACGGCGGCCGGACCGCGGGTGAGCCGGACCGCGGCCAGCCAGGCCGGCCAGGCCATCCAGGTCCAGGCCAGCGGGATCACCAGCGGCACGCCGAGCAGCTTCGGACCCAGCGCGCCGGAGTAGGCGTACGTGCCGAAGGGGACGCCGGTGGCCACCCCCAGCGCCTCCACGGCGAGGCCACCCCCGGTGGTGACCAGCACCAGCGCGGTGGCCACCCGCGGCCCGCGGGTGAGCGCGGCGTGGCCCACCGACAGCAGGTAACCCAGGACCACGGTGACCACGGTGAGCCCGGCCCGGGTGTCACCGCCGGTGAGCGGGTAGCCGATCTGGGCCAGCACCAGCACCGCCAGCAGCGCCCACGGCAGCCGCCCGCGGCTCACGACTCGGGTCGGGTCAGCGGCAGTTCGCGGCCGAGTACGGCGAAGTCCCGTTCGTCGCCGGGGAACCGGAAGTCCCGCAGCACGTCGACGAACCCGAACCGCCGGTAGAGCCGCCAGGCCCGGGAACGCTGCTCGTCGGCCTCCGGGGTGGACAGCAGGGTGGTGCCGGCCTCGGTCATCGACAGCAGCGCGCCGAGTTGCCGGGCGCCGAGGCCGTGCCCCTGGGCCGGCGGGCGGACGTGCAGCTCGACCACCTCGAAACAGTCGGTCAGCCAGCTCTTGCGGGCCTCGTCACCGAGCGCGCCGTGCACCTGGTCGTGCCACCACTGGCCGGGCGCGGAGAGGTAGCCGTACCCGAAGCCGGCCAGCCGACCGTCGGTGGCCAGCGTGGCGACCGCCCGGAAACCGGGCCGCCGGACGTGGGTGGCGATGTAGCCGCGGCGGGCCTCCAGCAGGTCGGAGCGGTAGCCCATCGCCTGGCCGTAGACGGTGACCACGTCGTCCAGCCGCCGGGTCAGGTCGTCCGGCGTCCACGGGACCAACCTCATCGTCGTCCGCCTCCCGCCGGCGTCGCCGGCCCGTCGTCGTCGGCGGTCGCGGTGACCGGCCGTTGCCCACGTTCGTCCGCCATCCCGTCCCACCGTCCCGCCTCGTCCGCCGGCCAGCCCAGCACCGTCCGGTCGCCGTGCGCGTCCCGCACCGCGAACCGGGCGAACAACTCCTCGGCGTACCAGCGTTCGGTGGGCGTCCGGGCGATCGCCGCCCGGTGCTCCGGGTGACGGTACGCGAACTCGACGAGATCCCGCGCGTCGCGCCAGACGCTGACCGTGCCCTGCCAGCCGAGCGGCGCCTCGCCCACGCCGAACCGGGTGAGCAGGCCGGGGGCGTCGGCCAGCGCGGCGGCGACCGGCGGGACCGCCCGCCAGAAGGTGACCGCCCGGGCCGGTCGCAACCGGGCCCGGGTCAGCGCCAGCACCGGCCCGTCGGCCCGGCCACCGGCCGGCTCGCCGAACGGCTCGACCCCGGACCACCGGCCGCGGCTGGTCAGCGGGCGCAGGTCCAGCCGGGCCGCGCCGGCCGAGATCCGGGCCCAGGCCCGGCCGACCGGGGTGGCGTCGAATCCGGCCGCCCGGTCCGGATCCGACCAGGCCACCAGGGCGGCCCACCGGGTCGGGTCGGCGTCGGTCGGCCCGAAGCCGGTGCCGGTCCCGGTGCCGAGCAGCTTGCCGAACCGTACGCCCGGGGTGGCCCGCAACCGGCGCGGGTCGCGAGCCATCCGCAGCAGCGCGCGGGGCAGCGCACCGGGGACGGTCCGCCAGACGTGCAGGGTGACCAGCTCCGGTACGCCCGACGCGCCGGTCCCGGGCCCGCCGTCGTGGCCGGAGCCGGCTGGCGGGCCGGGCCGCCCGCTCACGCCACCTCGGCCGGCTCGCCGCCGGTGACCCGGACCAGTTCGTCGTACGTGGTGGGGAAGACGGCCCGGGGTACGCCGCCGGCCGCCCAGATCTCGTGGTAGCCGGCGAGCGCGGTGTCCACGACCGTGCGGACCGGCGTCGGGTGTCCGAGCGGGGCGACCCCGCCGATCGGCTGCCCGGTGTGTTCCCGGACGAACTCCGGGGTGGCCCGCTTCAGCGTGCCGACGCCCAGCCGGGCGGCCAACCCGGCGGTGTTTACCCGGTGCGCGCCGGAGGTGAGCACCAGCAGCGGACCGCCGTCCGCGTTGAAGATCAGCGAGTTGGCGATCTGACCGACCGCGATGCCGAGCGCGTCGGCCGCGGCCTGGGCGGTGTGCACGGCGTCCGGCAGCAGGCGGACCTGGCTGGGCGCCCCGGAACCGTCCCGGGCCGCCGTCTTGTCCAGCGCGTCCTGCACCGCCCGCACGTTCGGGTGTGACTGCATGCCACCTATCTTGGCCGGTCGGACCCGGGCGCGGCGAGCGGGTGCCTCAGTGCGGTCCGGCACCCTGGTGACCGAGTAACCGGGGTGCCGGGTCGGGAGCGGAGGAAACCCTTATCGGGCGGCGGTCGGCGCGGACCGGTCGTAGCGGGCCAGCTCGACGGCGTCGTGCGCGGAGAACACCTCGACCCGGTCGCCGTGCGCCCCGCGCAGTCGCCGCAGCATCGCCGCGCTGTCCCGCCGGGCCGTCCCGTCGACCTGCATCAACCGCTGGAAGGCCCACATGGCCGCCGTCGAGTGCGGCCGCACCGGGTCGCTCTCGCCGTGGAAGAAGTACGCGTCACCGGCGTGCAGCAGCCAGGTCGGCCCGGTGTCCACCGCCACGCCGGTGTGCCCCCGGGTGTGTCCGGGCAACGGCACCAGCAGGATCTCCGGCGGCAGACCGTCGAGCTGGCGGACGGCCGGCAGGTCGAACCAGGTGTCGCCGCTGGTGTCCGGATAGGTCACCCAGTCCGGCCCGTGCGCCCAGTGGTTCGGCCGGTAGCGGCCCGTCTTCTCCTTCCCGGTGCTGGGCCGGGTCGCCGCGGCGAGTTCCCGGGCGTGTACGTGCACCCGCGCCCAGGGGAAGTCGACGATCCCACCGGCGTGGTCGAGGTCGAGGTGGGTCAGCACGATGTGCCGGACGTCCTCGGGCCGGTAGCCCAGCTCGGTGACCTGGTGGCGGGCGGTTTCCCGCAGGTCCGCCCGCGGCCGGGTCAGCCGGACGAACCGACCGCCCAGCGAGCCGACCGGATCCCGGACGTCGGCCGTGCCCAGCCCGGAGTCGACCAGGACAAGCCCTTCGTCGGTCTCGACCAGCAGGCAGTGGCAGACCATCGTGCCGGCCTCGAACAGCTTGCCGGTGCCGTTGACCAGCCGCCGCAGGGGCGGACGCAGGGTGGCGCAGTTGAGGTGGTGCACCCGCATCGGAAGTCTCCCGTCAGTCGGTGGCGGTGGCGGTGGCGGTGGCGGTGGCGGTGATGAGCGTGGCGAGCGGCGCGACGACGGCGCGCAGCGGCCCGGTGTCGCGGCGCACCCGGGCCAGCAGCAGCGCGCCCTCCAGCGCGGAGAACAGCGTCACCGCCAGCGCCGCGGCCTGGTCGACGGGTACGCCCCAGTCGGTCAGCGCGGTCTCGATGATCTCCAGCCACCGGCCGTACGCGTCGGCGCAGGCCGCCCGGATCGGTTCGCTGGTGCTCGCCGTGTCGATGGCGATTCCGGCGACCGGGCAACCCTGTTCGTAGTCCGATCCGGCCAGCGCGGCGGCCAGCAGGTCGACGAGCCGGGTCAGCCCGTCCGCCGGGTCGGCCGCGTCGAGCGCGGCCCGCAGGCGGTCGCCCAGGGCGGCACCGGAGGCGGTCACCGCCTCGACGGCCACCTGCTCCTTGCCGCCGGGAAAGTGGAAGTAGAGCGATCCCTTCGGCGCCCGGCCGGTGCTGAGGATCTGGTTGACGCCGGTGGCGTGGTAGCCCTGCCGTTGGAAGAGCTCCGCAGCCGTGCGCACCACCCGTTGCCGGGTGTCCTGGCCTTTGGTCATGCCAGGAATATACAGACCGGTCTAGTGAAAAGCTACCGGCGGCGGGCCGCCGGCCGACGGCGATGCGTTCCGCCCCGGTCCGGCGCCGCCCCGCTCCGGTGTGGTGTACCGCGGCGTCCCGGCCGCCGGTCGGCGCCCACCGGCCGTGCGGGCGCTCATCGCAGGTGCGCCGCGTCGATCGCGGCCTGCAACGACTCGCGGTAGCCGTCGCTGGTCACGGTGGCGCCGGAGACCGAGTCGATCTGCGCGCTCTGCGCCTGGACCGCCTCCTGCGCCAGGATCGGTACGGCATAGTCGTTGATCCGCTGATCCCGGAAGTTGCCGTTCGGCACCTGGACGGCGTCCACCTTGGTGATCTTCCCGCCGGACACCGTGATCCGGACCTGGACCGGACCCCACCGGGTCTGCGCCACCGACCCGTCGAAGGTGCCGGAACCGGCACTCGAACCGGTGCCCGAGCCGGAGTCGGTGCCCGAGCCGGAGTTCCCGGAACCGGTGTCGTCGTCGGGGGCGGCCCCGGCGACCGCGCCGCCGTTCGTGCCCGGTTCGACCGCGGCCGACGTTCCGGACCCGCCGGCGCCCATCGTGCTGGTCCGGTAGCTGAACAGCAGGATCAACGCGGCAACCGTCGACACCAGCCAGAGAGTGATCCGTCGCATCCCGTTCTCCTTCGTCGTGTCCGGCCCGGCCGGGGCGTTCCGGTCGGCGGGGAGACCGCCGGTCGGTGCCGGGCCGGGAACCGGGCGGTGCCCGCCGCCGTTCACCAGGCGAACCGTTCGAGGTGCACCCGCTCGGCCGGGACCCCCGCGCGCAGCACGGCGGTACGGGCCGCGTCGGCCCAGGCGTCCGGGCCGCACACGTAGACGTCGTGGCCGGCGACGTCGGGGGCGTACCAGCGCAGCACCTCGACGTCGGACAGGTGCGCCGTGTCGCGGGACACCCAGGAGGAGGCCCGCCCGGCCCGCGGGCCGAGCAGGTAGTGCACCCGCACCCCGCGCTGGGCGGCGAGCCGGTCGAGCTCGTGCCGGAACGCCAGTTCCGCCACGCTGCGGGCCCGGTAGACCAGCACCGCCCGGCCGGGGGCGTAGGGCAGTTCCCAGAGCAGGGCCAGCAGCGGCGTGACACCCACCCCGCAGGCCAGCATGGTGACCCCGCCACCGGTGAAGCTCTCGCCGGTCAGCCGCCCGTACGGGCCCTCGATCAGCGCCTTGGTGCCGGGACGCAGCCGGGCCACCCGGGCGCTGCCGTCGCCGAGGTCCTTGACGGTGATCCGCAACTGGTCGCCGTACGGCGGGGCGGACAGTGAGAACGGGTGCGCCCGGGACCAGCCCGGACCGTCCAGGAACCGCCAGAGGAAGAACTGGCCGGCCCGTACCGGCAGTCGGTGCAGGTGCCGTCCGCGCAGGTGGACCGAGGTCACCCCGGGTGCCTCCGGGACCACCGCGGTCACCTCGAGCCGGTGCCGGGCGCTGCGCCAGGCGGGCACGGCGAGCCGGAACACCAGCACGCTGCCGGCGGCGACCCCGTACAACCCCCACCAGTACGCCCGGGCGCCCGGCGAGGAGATGAAGTCGGCGCCGGTCCAGAGCTGGTGCGGCAGGGCCAGGCCGGTGCCCAGGTAGGCGTACAGGTGCAGCAGGTGCCAGGACTCGTAGCGCAACCGGCGCCGGGCCGCCCGCAGGGACGTGACCACGACCATGACCAGCAGCGCCAGCGCCGCCGTGGCCAACAACATCCCCGGGTACGTGGTGACCAGCAGCCAGAACTGCCCGAGCGGTCCGCCCTCGGCGGTGGCGGAGTAGCCGAGGGTGGTCAGCAGCACGTGCCCGAGCAGCAGGTTGAACGAGGTGAACCCGGCCAGCCGGTGCCAGCGGGCGATCCGGTCCTGGCCGTAGCTGCGTTCGATCCAGGGCACCCGGGCCATCAGGACCACCTGGATCAGCATCAGGTCGGCGGAGACCAACCCGGCCAGCCGGCCGATCGAGGTGAGCCCGGGTCCGGGCCCGGCGGACAACTCCTGCAGCCCCCGGTTGCCGATCCACAGGGCCGTCACGACGACCAGGCTCAGCAGTGCGGCGCTGCCGACCAGGTCGCCCCACCAGCGGGGGGTGACCGGCAGCCGGCGGGCGACCGGCGGGCGGGTGCGGGCGGCGTTCGCGGTGCTCACGACCGCGCTCCCGGCGGCGTCGACTGACTCATGGCACAACGGTGCGCGCCGGTGGTTGGGGCAATCTTGGCCGCGCCTGTGTGCCGGCTGTGAAAGCCGACGACCGACGGTACGGACGGCGTGACCGACGGGATCCGCGCGAGCGTTGCGTTTTTGTCGGAACCGGGGTGTACTGTCTTCGGTAGTTAGAACGAGTGTTCGATTGAGTCGTACGCTCGTTCCAACGATCTCCGGGCGAGGCGTTTCGCGGCGCCGATCCCGGTGGCGCGGTTTCGCGGACCGCGCCGGATCCGGACAGTCGCGAGTCCGGATCACCCAGGCAGGACCGTCGCCCGCCGCCCTCGACCCCCGGGCGGCGGGCGACGGACCCGCCGAGTCCGGTCGGCCGGGTGTGGTTGTGGGGAAGCGTCCACATCCGGCCGACCGACACACCCGGTGACGTTGGCGACACTGAGGAGAGGTCCCATGCCGACCAGTCCGGCTCAGGCTCCCACGGTGCCGGCGCACATGCTGCCGCACCGCACTCCCGCTCAGTTGCTCGTGATCGCCCGGCGCGGACTGGTCGAGGCGGCCCAGACCGGCCCCGACGGCCTGCGCTACGCGGCCGCGCACCTGGCCGCCCTGCGCGCCGCCGCGGCCCTGCTCGCCGCCCGGGCCCGCCCCGAGCCGACCCGTCGCCACCGGGTCACCAGCGTGTGGGCGCTGCTGGTGGTGGTCGCCCCCGAGTTGGGCGAGTGGGCGACCTTCTTCGCCAACGGCGCGTCCAAGCGGGCCGCGGCCGAGGCGGGCATCCCCCGGGTGGTGACCGCCCGGGAGGCCGACGACCTGCTGCGCGCGGCGGAGCAGTTCGTGGCGGTGGTCGAGGGCGTCCTTGGCGTCGCACACCAACCCGCCCTCGACGGGCTCGCCGCCGCCTGAGCGCGGGCGGCGCCTCGGCCGGCGGCGTCGGGAGACACCAACGCCGACCAGCGGCACTGGTCGGCAGTGCGGCGCTTCGGAGACGCCCGGCGCCGGACGGCAGCGGCGAAGGGAAATACCGGTTCCGGAGAACCGGGTCGCCGACACGTGCCGGCGGGCCGGAGAGACATCAGCGACGACAACGGGGAGCGGACCGATGGCGGGCCGAATGGTGGTCGGTTCCGCCGCACTGGCCGGACTGGTACGACCGGCGAGCGAGGCGACACCGGAAGGCGCCCATCGGGTGCTGCCGGTACTGCCCGAGCTGACCGGGGTGCTGCCCGGTCGGGGACTGCGACGGGGCAGCACGGTGTCGATCGCCACCGGTCGACCGACCGGCGGCAGCGGCACCACCTCCCTGGTGTTCGCGCTGCTCGCCGAGGCGTCCCGGACCGGCTCCTGGTGTGCGGTGGTCGGCGTACCCACCTTCGGCGCGGTCGCCGCCGCCGAACTCGGCATCGCGCTGGACCGGCTCGCCCTGGTCCCGCACCCCGGACCGGAGTGGGCGACGGTGGTGGCCGCCCTGATCGACGGGGTGGACGTCGTGGTCACCGCCGTTCCCGGCCCGGTGAGCGGCTCGCTGGCCAGTCGGTTGACCGCCCGGGCCCGGCAACGCGGCAGCGTCCTGGTCCCGTACGGCCGGTGGGACGGCGCCGACGTCGACCTGCGGGTGCTGCGGGGCAGTTGGGAAGGGCTCGGTCAGGGGCGGGGCCGGCTGCGTCGGCGGGAGGTGACCATCTCCGCCCGTGGCCGGGGCGCCGCCGCCCGGCCCAAGGAGATCCGGGTCTGGTTGCCCGGCGACGGGTCACGCCGGGCAACCGGCCTCCGGACCACCGTCGGGCCGGCCGGCGACACCGCCGCGCCGGCGGCCACCCCGCGTCCGGGCACCGCGCCGGGCCGGCCCGCGCTCACCTTGGTCGACGCGGCATCATGACTCCCCGGCCCGACGAGGCGGGGCCGGTCCGGACGCTGTTCGTGTGGTGCCCGGACTGGCCGGTGGTCGCCGCCGACATCGTCGACGGGGTGTCCGCCGCCGGACCGGTGGCGGTGCTGCACGCCAACCGGGTGATCGCCTGCTCGGAGACGGCCCGCGCCGAGGGTGTCCGCCGAGGGCTGCGCAAGCGGGAGGCGCAGAGCCGCTGTCCGGAGCTGACCGTGGTCGACCATGATCCCGGCCGGGACGCGCGGGCCTTCGAGCCGGTCGTCGCCACGGTGGAGGAACTGGCCGCCGGGGTCGAGGTGGTCCGCCCGGGCGCCTGCGCGCTGGCCGCCCGGGGGCCGGCCCGCTACTTCGGCGGCAAGAGGCCCGGCGGACGGCTCGACGGACGGCCCGGCGCGGAGTCCGACGGCGAGGGGCACGGCGACGGGGATGCCGGCGGTGCCGGGTCCGGCGGCGAGGAGGCGGTCGCCGAACTGATCGTCGAACGGATTGCGGAGAGCTGTGGGGTGGAGAGCCAGATCGGGCTGGCCGACGGGGTGTTCGCCGCCGGGCTGGCCGCCCGTACCGGTCGGGTCGTCCCGCCCGGTGACACACCGGCCTTCCTGGCCGACCTGCCGGTGGCGGCGCTGGGCCGGCCGAGCCTGACCGACCTGCTGCGCCGGCTGGGCGTGCGTACCCTCGGTGACTTCGCCGCGTTGCCCGCCGGGGACGTGTTGGCCCGGTTCGGGTTCGACGCGGCGCTGGCGCACCGGCTGGCCGCCGGCCGCGACCACCGGCCGCTGGCGGTCCGTCGCCCGCCGCCGGACCTGGCCGTGACCGAGACCTACGACGACCCGCTGGACCGGGTCGACGCCGCCGCGTTCGCCGCCCGGGCGCTCGCCGAGCGGCTGGGCGACATCCTCGCCGGGCACGGCCTGGCCTGCACCCGGCTGGGCATCGAGGCGGTGACCGGGCACGGACAGGAACTGCACCGGGTCTGGCGGCACGACGGCCTGCTGACCGCCGCGGCGATCGCGGACCGGGTGCGCTGGCAACTCGACGGGTGGCTGTCCGGCACCAACCGGCGGCCGGGCGGTGCCGGCCCGGTCACCCCGCCCCGGCCGACCGCCGGCATCATCCGGTTGCGGCTGGTTCCCGAGGGCGTGCTGGCCCGGGCCGGCCTCCAGGCCGGGCTGTGGGGGGACGGCGGCGCGGAACGCGACCGGGCACATCGGGCGCTGAGCCGGGTGCAGGGCATCCTCGGTCCCGAGTCGGTGGTCACGGCGGTGCTCGGCGGTGGCCGGTCGCCGGCCGACCAGGCCCGGCTGGTGCCGTGGGGCGACGAGCGGGTCCCCGCCCGCCCGGACGGGCCCTGGCCGGGGCGCCTGCCGCCGCCGGCACCCGCCGTGGTGCTGCCCGCCCCGCTGCCGGCGCAGGTGCACGACGCCACCGGCCGGCCGGTGGGCGTGACGGCCCGGTTGGCGGTCAGCGGCGCGCCGGCCCGGCTCACCGTGGGCTCCGCCGCCCCGGTCGAGATCGTCGGCTGGGCCGGCCCGTGGCCGGTCGACGAACGCTGGTGGGCGCCGGCCGAGGCCCGCCGCCGGGCCCGTTTCCAGGTCTGCCTCGCCGACGGTACGGCGCTGCTGCTCGCCCTGACCGGCGGCCACTGGTCGGTGGAGGCGATCTACGACTGACGCCGGGAACGGACGGCGGTCCGCCCGGCCGGGTCAGCGGTCGAGCAGGCGTTCCAGGCCGTCCAGGATGCGGTCCAGGCCGAACCGGAAGGATCGGTCCGGGTCGCTGACGGCCTTGTACTCCAGGCTCGCCGCCGTGCCGACCCGGTCCGAGATCGGGTACGCCTCGGCCGGCATGACGCGTTCGAGCACCGGTGCGTTGATCTCCCACCACTGGGCGTCCGACATCCCGGACTCCTCGACCGTCCGGCGGGCGGTGATCGAGGCCCGCGCCGCGCCGGCCGTGAAGCCGCTGATCAGGGTGACCACCAGGTCCATCTCGACGTCGGTGAAGCCGGCGCCCTCGATCGCCGCGAGTTGCCACTCGTAGCGGTCGGAGCAGTTCGGACCGATCCAGGGGCGACTGCTCTCGACCTGCAGCAGCCAGGGATGCCGGTGGTACTCGTCCCAGAGTTGCCGCGCCACGCCGGTCAGCCGCTCCCGCATGGTGCCGGTGTGCGGGGGCAGCTCCTGCTCGCCGGTGACCTCGTCGACCATGAGGCCGATCAGCTCGTCCCGGCCGGGCACGTAGGTGTAGATCGACATCAGCTTCAGCCCGAGCCGGTCGGCGACCTTGCGCATCGAGAACGCCGGTAGGCCCTCCTCGTCGGCCACCGCGACGGCCGCGCGGACCACCTCGTCCACGGAGACCCGCTGCCGCGGTCCACGGGAGCCCTGCGGGGTGCCCAACGTCCGGCGCCACAGCAGGGTGAGGGTCCGGTCGACGTCCTGATCTCTCATCTGGGCAGATTACCCCGTGGGGTGTACGGTGTATCGGACTCGATTTCCGTACGCCTTACGGAGTTAGGAGAACCGGTGGGATCCGACCACGCCATCACCGCCGACGGACTACGCAAGAGGTACGCCGGATCACCGGCCCTCGACGGCTTCGACCTCCAGGTCGGGGCGGGCACCATCCACGGGCTGCTCGGCCCGAACGGGGCGGGCAAGAGCACCGCGGTCAAGGCGCTCGCCACCCTGATCGACCTCGACGCCGGGGTGGCCCGGATCGACGGCTTCGACGTCCGTACCCGGCCGGGGGAGGTGCGCCGGCGGATCGGCCTGGTCGGCCAGCACCCGGCCGTCGACGAGATCCTGGGCGGCCGGCAGAACCTGGTGATGTTCGGCCGCCTGTACGGCCTGAACAAGACCGACGCCCGGAGCCGCGCCGCCGAACTGCTGGACACCTTCGGGCTCACCGCGGTGGCCGAGCGGGCCGTCGGCACGTACTCGGGGGGCATGCGCCGCCGGCTCGACATCGCCGCCGGTCTGATCCTGACCCCGGCGGTGCTGTTCCTGGACGAGCCGACCACCGGGCTGGACCCGCGGGCCCGTAACGAGGTCTGGGAGAGCGTCCGGGACATCGCCGGGCGCGGCACCACGGTGCTGCTCACGACGCAGTACCTGGACGAGGCCGACCAGTTGGCGGGGCGGATCTCGGTCCTGGACCACGGCCGGGTCGTCGCCGAGGGCACCCCGGACGCGCTCAAGCGCCAGGTCGGCGGGGACCGGGTGACCGTGACCCTGCCCCGACGCGAACCGCTCGCACCGCTGGCCGAGCGGCTGGCCGCCGCCGTGGGCGCGCCGGCCGTCCCGGACGCCGAGGCGCACGCCGTCACCTTCGAGGTCGGCGCCGGGGTGGTGGCCCTGGCCGACGTGGTCCGGGCCCTGGACGCCCTGGGGATCGACCCGGAGGACCTGGTCCTGCGCCGCCCCACCCTCGACGAGGTGTTCCTCACCCTGACCGACAAGGAGCCAGTCCGATGACCACCACCCTGCGCGCCGGCTGGGTGATCACCCAGCGGGAGTTGGCCCACTGGGTACGGCAGCCGTGGACCCCGATCTTCGGACTGCTGTTCACGATCATGTTGTTGCTGGTCTTCGGCTTCCTCTTCGGCGGGGCCATCACGGTGCCGGGCGGCGGTGACTACATCGCCTTCCTGCTGCCCGGCATGCTGGCGCTGAGCATGATGTTCGGCGTCGAGAGCACGGCCACGGCGATGGCGAACGACGCCCGCCGGGGGATCACCGACCGGTTCCGTTCGCTGCCGATCGGCAGCGCGTCGGTGTCCCTGGGCCGGGTGGGCGCCGACCTGGCCACCTCGGCCGTGGAACTGCTCGTCCTGCTGGTCGGCGGGCTGGCGATCGGCTGGCGGATCTCGGCCGGCCCCGGCTCCGTGCTGCTGGCCGTGTTCCTGCTGCTGTTCCTGCGGTTCGCCGTGCTGTGGATCGGCATCTTCGTGGGGCTGTCGTTCCGGGGCGACGGGGCGACCATGGCGGTGCAGGTGCTGGTGTGGCCGATCGGCTTCCTCTCCACCGCGATCGTGTCGGCCGAGACGATGCCCGGCTGGCTCGGCGCGATCGCCGCGTGGAACCCGCTGTCCGCCACGGCGACCGCCGCCCGGCAACTCTTCGGCAACCCGACCGGGATCACCGACGGGCCGCTGGCCGACGGCGCGGTCTGGCTGGCCCTCGGCTGGCCGGTGCTGCTCGTGGCGGTGTTCCTGCCGCTGTCCGCCCGGGCGTACCGGAAACTGCGCGGGTGACCGGTCCGCGGCGCCTGTCCGGTCCGCCGGCAGGCGCCGTGGGCTGCGGAAACAGTGCCGGGTGGGTGGCCCGTCGAGGGTCGGGGACCGGTAGGGTCGGACGCGATTAGAACTCACGTTCGACTGGCGGGGGCGCGGCGATGGGTGTGCACGGTCCGGCGGTGCCGTACGCGGAGCTGCACGCGCACAGCAACTTCAGCTTCCTCGACGGCGCCAGCCACCCGGAGGAACTGGCCGAGGAGGCGGCCCGGCTCGGGCTGACCGCGCTCGCCCTCACCGACCACGACGGGTTCTACGGCGTGGTGCGGTTCGCCGAGGCCGCCCGGGCGGTGGACCTGCCCACCGTGTTCGGCGCCGAACTGTCGCTCGGCCTGCCCGGCCCGCAGAACGGCGAGCCGGATCCGCGCGGCACCCACCTGTTGGTGCTGGCGCGCGGCGGGGCCGGCTACGCCCGGCTGGCCCGCACCATCGCCCGGGCCCACCTGCGCGGCGGGCAGAAGGGTCGACCGGTCTACGGGGAACTGGACGAGGTGGCCGCCGAGCTGCGCGACCACGTCCTGGTGCTGACCGGGTGCCGCAAGGGTGCCGTACCGGCGGCGCTGCGTACCGGCGGGGTGGCCGCGGCGGCCCGCGAGCTGGACCGGCTGACGGCGCTGTTCGGCGCGGACGCCGTGGCGGTGGAACTCACCGACCACGGCGACCCGGCCGACGGCGACCGCAACGACGCGCTCGCCGAGCTGGCGGCCGCCGCCGGCCTGCCCACCGTGGCGACCACCAACGCGCACTACGCCACCCCGTCCCGGCGCCGGCTGGCCACCGTGCTGGCGGCGGTCCGGGCCCGGCGCGGGCTGGACGAGATCGACGGCTGGCTGCCCGCCGCGGCCACCGCCCACCTGCGCGGCGGCGCGGAGCTGGCGGCCCGGTTCGCGGCCCACCCGGGCGCGGTCGCCCGGGCTGCGGAGTTCGGCGCCGACCTCGCCTTCGACCTGCAGCTGGTGGCCCCCGAACTGCCCGCCCACGAGGTGCCGCCCGGGCACACCGAGATGAGCTGGCTGCGTGAGCTGACCATGCGCGGCGCGCTGGAACGGTACGGCCCCCGCGAGGCCCATCCGCAGGCGTACCGGCAGCTCGACCACGAGCTGAGGATGATCGAGGAGTTGGGTTTCCCCGGCTACTTCCTGGTGGTCCACGACCTGGTGACGTTCTGCCGGCGCAACGACATCTACTGCCAGGGCCGGGGTTCGGCGGCCAACTCCGCGGTCTGCTACGCGCTGCGGGTCACCAACGTCGACGCGGTCCGGCACAACCTGCTCTTCGAACGGTTCCTCGCCCCCGAGCGGGACGGCCCGCCGGACATCGACGTGGACATCGAGTCCGACCGTCGGGAGGAGGTCATCCAGTACGTCTACCGGCGGTACGGCCGGGAGCACACCGCGCAGGTCGCCAACGTCATCTCCTACCGGCCCCGGTCGGCGGTCCGGGACGTGGCCAAGGCGTTCGGCTTCTCGCCGGGCCAGCAGGACGCCTGGAGCAAGCAGATCGACCGGTGGGGCTCGGTGGCGGCGGTCGACGTGGAGGGGATCCCCGAGCAGGTCGTCGCGTACGCCAACGAACTCCAGACGTTTCCCCGGCACCTGGGCATCCACTCCGGCGGCATGGTGATCTGCGACCGGCCGGTGATCGAGGTGTGCCCGGTCGAGTGGGGGCGGATGCCCGGGCGCACCGTCCTGCAGTGGGACAAGGACGACTGCGCGGCCGCCGGGCTGGTCAAGTTCGACCTGCTCGGCCTGGGCATGCTCTCCGCGCTGCACTACGCGTACGACATGATCGGGTCCACCCTGGACCTGAGCGCGATGTCGCTGGACGACCCCGAGGTGTACGACATGCTGTGCCGGGCCGACTCGGTGGGCGTGTTCCAGGTGGAGAGCCGGGCCCAGATGGCCACCCTGCCCCGGCTCCGGCCACGGGAGTTCTACGACCTGGTGGTCGAGGTGGCGCTGATCCGGCCGGGCCCGATCCAGGGCGGTTCGGTGCACCCGTACATCCGGCGCAAGAACGGCCTGGAACCGGTCGAGTTCGCCCACCCGCTGATGCGCAACGCCCTGGAGAAGACGCTGGGTGTCCCGCTGTTCCAGGAGCAGCTGATGCAGCTGGCCATCGACCTGGCCGGGTTCGACGCCGGCGGCGCCGACCAGTTGCGCCGGGCGATGGGCGCGAAACGGTCGGCCGAGCGGATGGCGCGGATCTCCGACCGGCTCTACGCCGGGATGGCCGAGCGGGGGATCACCGGGGCGCTCGCCGACGACGTGCACCTGAAGCTCTCCTCGTTCGCCAACTACGGCTTCCCGGAGAGCCACGCGATGAGCTTCGCGTACCTGGTCTACGCCAGCTCCTGGCTCAAGCGCTACCATCCCGGGCCGTTCCTGGCCGCGCTGCTCAACGCCCAGCCGATGGGCTTCTACTCGCCGCAGACCCTGGTCGACGACGCCCGCCGGCACGGCGTCGAGGTACGCCGGCCGGACATCAACGCCAGCGGCGCCAAGGCGGTCCTGGAGTCCACCCCGGACACCCGGTGGGGCAGCCTGCCCGGTGAACCGCCGCACCGGTGGGGGCTGGGCGGTCCGGCGGTGCGGCTGGGGCTGTCCGGTGTCCGTACCGTCGGTGAGGAACTGGCCGGGCGGATCGAGGCGGAACGGATCGCCGCCGGGCCGTACCGGGACATGCCGGACCTGGCCCGCCGGGTGGGACTCACCGCCGCGCAGCTGGAGGCGCTGGCCACCGCGGACGCGTTCGACTGCTTCGGGCTGACCCGGCGGGAGGCGCTCTGGGCGGCCGGCGCAGCCGCGCAGGACCGGCCGGACCGGCTACCCGGCACCGTGGCCGGGGCGACCGCACCGGCGCTGCCCGGGATGACCGAGGTGGACAAGCTGGTCGCCGACGTGTGGGCCACCGGCCTGTCGCCGGAGAGCCACCCGGCCCGGTTCGTCCGGCCGCAGCTGGACGCCCTCGGCGCGGTGCCGATCGCCCAACTGGGCCGGGTCGAGCCGGGTCGGCGGGTCCGGGTCGGTGGCATCGTGACCCACCGGCAGCGGCCGGGCACCGCGGGCGGGGTGACCTTCCTCAACCTGGAGGACGAGACCGGGATGCTCAACGTGACCTGCTCGCCGGGGCTGTGGCTGCGCTACCGGAAGGTGGCCCGGACCAGCGTGGCGCTGGTGGTCCGGGGTCGGCTGGAGCGGCACGAGGGGGTCACCAACCTGACCGCCGACCGGCTCGACCAGCTCACCCCGCCGGTCAGCCCGCCGTCCCGTGACTTCCGCTGACGCCCACCGGTGCGGTGTTCCCCCGGTGGCCTAGGCTCGGCCGGGTGGAGCGTTCACGGAACCGGGCGGGCCCGACCGCCGGCGCGCGGACCGCGGTGGTCTGGACCCTGCTGCGCCAGGAACTCGACCGGCAGGCCGGCCGGTCGCTCACCGTGCTGGACATCGGCGGTGGCACCGGCGGGTTCGCGGTTCCGCTCGCCGAGGCGGGTCACGAGGTCACCGTCATCGACGCCAGCCCGGACGCGCTGGCCGCGCTGACCCGGCGGGCCGCCGACGCCGGGGTCGCCGCGCGGGTCCGGGCCGTGCAGGGCGATGGGGACGCGCTCGCCGGGCTCACCGAGCCGGGCGAGGCCGATCTGGTGCTCTGCCACGCGGTGCTGGAGGTGGTCGAGGACCCGGCCGGGGTGGTGGCCGCGCTGGCCACGGCCCTGCGGCCTGGCGGCGCGGCCAGCGTCTTGGTCGCCGGGCGGGCCGCCGCCGTGCTGGGCCGGGCGATGAACGGACACCTCGACCAGGCCGGCGCGCTGCTCGCCGACCCGGACGGCCGGGCCGGGCCGCGGGACAACCTGCGACGGCGCTTCGACGCCGACGGCGCCGCCGCGCTGCTCGGCGCCGCGGACCTCCGGGTGGAGCAGATCCACGGGGTACGGGTGCTGGCCGACCTGCTGCCCGCCGCGGTGGCCGACGGTGACCCGCAGGCACTGGTGGACCTGGAGTTGGCCGTCGCGGCTCGCCCGCCGTACCGGGACATCGCCGCCCAACTGCACCTTTTCGCCCGCCGCGCGTCATGACCGGACCGGACGTGCCGGCCGACCCGTTCGAGCCGATCCACCCGCGGTACGACGACGCCAGCCTCTCCGACGTGCTGCCCGGCGCGTTGGCCGCGCTCGGGGTGCCCGGCGTCGCCGACCCGCTCGGGCTGGCCGACCGGCTCGCCGGAGTACGCCGGCTCGCCGTCCTGCTCGTGGACGGGCTCGGCTGGTACCAGATCCCCACCGCGGCCCCGTACGCCCCGACGCTGGCCGATCTCGCGGCCCGCGACGGACGCCCACTGACCTGCGGCTTCCCGTCCACCACCCCGACCAGCCTGGTCGGCCTGGGCACCGGGGCCCTGCCCGGCGCGCACGGCGTCCTCGGGTTCCGGGTCAACGTGCCCGGCACGGAGCGGGTGCTCACCCACATCAACTGGCCCGGCGGGGGCGCGGCCGACGACGATCCGGACCCGCGCCGCTGGCAGCCGTTGCCCACCCGGTTCGAGCAGGCGGCGGCGGCCGGCGTGGCGGTGACCGTGGCGAGCCGGCCGGAGTTCGCCCGCAGCGGGCTCACCGCGGCGGCCAACGCGGGCGGGGACTACCGCGGGGCGGCCGACCCGGACGCGCTGGCCGCCGAGATGCTGGCCGCGCTGACCGCCGGCGACGGACCGACCCTGGTCTACGGCTACCACCCGGACCTGGACAAGCACGGCCACCTCAGCGGCGTCGACTCCGCCTCCTGGCGGGCCGCCGCCGCCGACCTGGACGGCCTGCTGGACCGGCTGGTGGAGCGGCTGCCGGCGGACGCCGCCTTGCTGGTCACGGCCGATCACGGGCAGCTCAACGTCCCCGCCGACCGGAAGGTCGACCTGGACGCCGATCCCCGGCTGCGCGCCGGGGTACGGGTGGTGGCGGGTGAGCCGCGGGTGCGCTACCTGCACACCCGGCCCGGCGCGACGCCCGACGTGGTGGCCGCCTGGTCGGCGGTGCTCGGCGAGTCCGCCTGGGTGGGCACCCGGGCCGAGGCGGTGGCGGCCGGCTGGTTCGGCCCGGTGCCGGCGGAACACCTGGACCGGATCGGTGACGTCGTGGTGATCTGCCACGGAACGACCGCGGTGGTCGCCTCGGCGTCGGAGAACCCGCTGGAGGCCCGCCTGGTCGCCTACCACGGGTCCTGCACGGCGACCGAGATGACCATCCCACTGCTGACCGCCCGCGGCTGACCCCGGCCGGTCGCCCCGCGGGCTTCCACCGTGGCCGGCCCCGGCCCGCGCGGAAGCGTCGCACCCGGGGGATAGCCTGCTGGAATGGGTCGCAGCCAGTCCGTTCCGCGGGGCACCGATCCGCGGTTCGGCGCGGGCGCGGACGACACCGGCTGCACCGTGCTGCACGTCGACATGGATGCCTTCTTCGCCTCGGTCGAGGTGCGTCGCCGGCCGGAGCTGGCCGGCCAGCCGGTGGTGGTCGGCGGGGTCGGCCCGCGCGGCGTGGTGACCTCGGCCAGCTACGAGGCCCGGGAGTACGGCGTACGCAGCGCGATGCCGACCATGCGGGCCCGGGCGCTCTGCCCGCACGCGGTGTTCCTGCCGCCGGACTTCGGGCAGTACTCGGCGGCCTCCCGGGCGGTGATGGAGATCTTCCGCGGGGTGACCCCGCTGGTCGAACCGCTCTCCCTGGACGAGGCCTTCCTCGACGTGGCCGGCGCCCGCCGGCTGCTGGGCCGACCGGCGGAGATCGCCGCGCTGATCCGCGCCCGGGTCGTCGAGCAGGAGGGGCTGACCTGCTCGGTCGGCGTGGCGTCGACCAAGTTCGTGGCCAAGCTCGGCTCCACCCGGGCCAAGCCGGACGGACTGCTGGTGGTGCCCGCGGCCCGGGTTCTCGAATTCCTGCACCCGCTGCCCGTCCAGGCCCTGTGGGGGGTGGGTGACCGGGCGGCGGAGAGCCTGCGCCGGCTCGGCCTGGCCACCGTCCGGGACGTCGCCGAGGCGCCGATCGGGATGCTGCGCAACGCCGTGGGCGACGCGGCCGCCGGCCACCTGCACGAGCTGGCCCACGGGCGGGACCCGCGCCGGGTCAGCCCGGAGCAGGTGGACAAGTCGATCGGCGCGGAGGTCACCTTCGACACCGACATCGCCGATCCGCGGGTGATCCGCCGCGCCCTGCTCGCCCTGTCCGACAAGGTCGGCACGCGGCTGCGCCGGGCCGGGCAGGTCGGCCGGACGGTGTCCATCAAGGTGCGACTGGCCGACTTCCGCACCCTCAGCCGGTCCCGCACCCTGCCCGGGGCCACCGACGTCGCGCGTGAGGTGTTCGAGACCGCCTGGGCCCTGTTCGACGCTCTGCGACCGAGTGACCGCATCCGGCTCATCGGGGTACGGGTCGAGGGTCTCGCCGCCACCGACGCGACGCCGCGGCAGTTGACGCTCGGCGCGCCCGAGCACGGCTGGCGGGACGCCGAGGCGGCCGCGGACGCCGCGGCCGCCCGATTCGGGCGATCAGTCGTCCGTCCGGCTAGTCTGATGGGCGGTGAGGACCCACGTCGGACCGAAAATCCGACCCGGCGGAAGGTCGTCCCGCTTTCCGACCCGCCAGCCCCCTCGTAGACTTGCGGGTAAGCAGCCGGGTGGCTGTTACGGTCTGTCGGCCCGTGCGGGCCCGACCAACGTGACCGGGGAGGAGTGCCGTGCCGCTCTCGGAGCACGAGCAGCGGCTGTTCGAGCAGATCGAGCGGTCGCTTGCCGAGGACCCCAAATTCGCCTCGGCTGTACGTGCCAGCGACCCGCGTTTCCACGCGCGGCGTCGCCTGCTCGTCGCTGCCGGAGTGATCATCGCTGGCCTTGCCTTGGTCGTCTACGGCACGGTGAGCAAGCTGCCACCGCTCGGGGTGGCGGGCTTCGTCGTCATGCTCGCCGCGGCGGCGTTCGCGATGCAGTCGCACCGCCGGGCGCAGTCGCCCGACCTGCACGTGGTGGGCGGCACCACCAGCCGCCGCACCCGTGGCCGGGGCCGAGGACGTCGGCTATCGATGATCGACCGGCTTGAGGAGAGGTGGCGTCAGCGGCCGGAAGGCCAGCGCTGACCCGATCTCTCCGCCGGACGTGGGGAACCTTTCTCCACGTCGGTGACGAGCGACCGGACCGCGCCCGGGTCGAGTCGACCGGGCCCAGTTCGGGGCCGAGGTGGCTGGATCGCGCCCGCCGAGCGCCGTGACGTCCGGGTCTCGCGCCGGAGGCGACCTGGTGCGACCGGATCGCCGAGCGGGCCCGGGTCTACCGGGCAGCCCGGCCGGCGATCAACCGCCGTGGGCTCCAGCGCAGCAACCTGTCCCGGCCCCGGCCGAAGCCGGCCACCAGCCCCGCGAAGCCGTCCATGATCGACAGGCGCCAGTGCAGCAGCACCGAGGGCGGCAGGACTGCGGCCGTCAGCCGCACCTTCCGACCCGCGGACCGGGCCAGCCCGCGACGCACCGCGCGCAGCGCGTCGTCCAGCGGGCCGTCGTGCGCCGGGATCCGGGCGTACCGGGCCCGCTCCTCGGCTCGGCCCAGCCGTTGCGCCCCGGTCGCGGCCGGTTCCGGCAGCCCGCCGGCCACCAGCCGGGCGGCGGTCAGCCGGGGCGTCTCGGTGGGGTCCACCACGACCCGGAAGTCGATCAGCGTGTCGATCAGTTCGTCCCAGGCGGCGTGCGCGTCGGCCCGGGCCCGGTCGAGTTCGGTGTCCGTGGCGATCACCTCGGGCACCCCCGGCACCGGCGGGCCGGCACCACCGGCGGCGACCCGGGTCGCGGCGATCGTCCGGGCGGCCCGGCGGCGGCGCAGCAGCAGCCGCCGGATCGCCGGTACGGCCAGCACGGCCAGTCCGAGGAGCACCACGAGGACCATCCACCACGGCCCGCTGTCGGCCGCCCCCGGGCCGACGACGCCCTGGTCCACCGGCTCGTCCTTCTCCCGCGGATCGGCGCCGTTGCCCGCCGGTCCGGCCGAGGAGTCCGGGTTCGCGCCGGCGTTCGGACCCGCGCTCGGCACCGGCGCCGCGGTCGCGTTGGTGTCCGGCGCCCACTCCGTGCTGGTCGAGCCGGCCACGCTGGCCTTCGGGGTGGCGTCGAACGGGACCCAGCCGGCGTCACCGAGGTACACCTCGGTCCAGGCGTGCAGGTTGTGGTTGGTCAGCACGTAACTGTCGCCGCTGCGGTCGCTGCCGTTGGTGAAACCGAACGCCACCCGCGCCGGGATGCCGGCCACCCGGGCCAGCCAGGCCATCGAGGCGGCGTACTGCTGGCAGAAGCCCACCTTGCCGGTGATGAAGTCGAGGATGTCCTTGCCGCTGGTGGTGTCACCCTGCGCGCTCTGGCTGTACCGGAAGCCGTTCTTCTCCGAGAAGTAGTCGTAGATCGCCCGGGTCTTCGCGTAGTCGGACTTCGCGTTCCTGGTCAGCGCGGCGACCAACTCGGTGACCTCGCGGATCTGCTCGGGGACCTTGGTGAACTGCCGGATCGGGTCGTTCCTGCCGGGCGACGGCATCGCGGCCAGCGCCGCGGGGGAGTACGTGGTGCGCACGTACTCGAACGAGTACTTCTTGTTCCGCGCGATGCTGCGGTTGGAGTAGATCACCTGCATGTCGGTGTCGTACGACCAGCTCCCGTCGACCCCCTCGGTCTTGGCCACCTCGGTGTACGTGGGCAGCAGCGGCATGTCGAACGACAGCGTCTCGACGCTGGCCCGGTAGCGCTGCCGGGTCACCCCGGGCCGGTCGGAGGCGCGCGGTTCGGGCAGGCCGTTGTTCACCGACCTGCCCTTGGGCGAACGGACCCGGAACCCGTCGGCCTGGATGTCGTCGGCGACACCGAACCGCAGGTAGAACGGCTCCCGCTCGTTGGTGGTGACCCGTACCATGTCGGCGACCTTGCCCTGGTTGAGCTGGCCGCGCAGGGCCGCGAACAGGTTGACCCGGCCGGGCGCGCCGCCCGGGCCGTCGCCGGTGCCGTCGCCGGCCGCGGCGGTGAAGCTGTTCAGCAGCCCGCCCGTCATCCCCGGCACCGCCACCGGCAGCAGCACCGCCACGGCGACGCCGAGCACCGCCAGCCGGCGTCCGGCGGCGGCCAGCGGCGACGGTTCCCAGACGCTCACGTCACGCCCGTCGCCGGTGAACCGGCGACCGAACCGGCGGACCCGGTCCACGTTGTCGGCCACCAGCAGCCAGAGGAAACCGATCGCGCCGATCACGAACGGCAGCGCCGGGACGCTGTCGGTGTAGACCGCCACCGGCACCGAGTAGATGGCCAACATCGGCAGGCCGGCCAGGGCCGGGCGGCGCAGACCCACGGTGAGCAGGTCCACCCCGACGGCGACCACGCCGACCCCGAGGACGGTGATGAACCGCAGCGTCTCCACCACGTCCGGCACCGGCACGCCGTACTGGCGCATGTCGGCCAGCGAGCCGGTCAGCAGCTGCCCGAAATTGCCGAAGGTGTCCAGGGTGGGGATGATCCCCAGCACCTCGCCACCCTCGGGGAACATCCAGGTCAGCGCGAGCAGCAGGCCGGCCAGCATGCCGAGCACCTGGGCCCAGACCGGGGCCCGCAGCCAGCGGGTCAGCGCCGCCGCGCCGGCGATCAGGCCGACCACGATGAACGCCTGGAACAACCAGGTCCAGCGGTCGAAGATGGTGCCCAGCGGCGCGGCGGCGAGCAGCGTGGCCGCCGCCGCGACCAGTCCCAGGTAACGCTGCCCTCTCATCTGCCCGCCTCGCTCATCGCATCCCTCCGGCCACGGTCTCGGCCAGGGCGGCCCGCCAGGCGAATCCCTGCGAGCCGCGTCCCGCCCGCGGCCACAACGCGGCCAGCTTGGTTCCGTGCTCCACCCCGATCACCCGCCAGCCGGTCCGCATCAGGGCCAGCGCCGCGGCGGAATGCTGCCGGTCCGCCTCGGCCCGCGCCTGGGGTGGCAGGGTGAGCCAGGTCGTGCTGTCCAGCAGGAACGCCACGCAGGTCGAGCCGCTGCCGCGCAACCCGGCCAGTAACTCCGCCTCGGCCGTGCTCAGGTTGCCGAGCAGGGCGATGACCAGCCCACCGTCGGAGCGCTGCCGGATCTGGTCGACCAGGCGGGCGAGGTCGGTGCGCTGTTCCGGTCGGGCCTCGGCCAGCCGGTCGAGCAGCAGCCCGTCGGCGCCCGCCTCGAGCGCCTCGGCGTCCACCCCCGAGCCGGTGACCAGGCGGAGCTTGTAACCGGCCTGACGCAGGTGGACGGCGACGCTGGCGGCGGCCGAGACGGCCCACTCGAAGCTCGCCGTGGGGCCCTCGCCCCGGTGCGCGCCGGCCCGGGTGTCGAGCACCACCGTGGCCCGGCTCTCCCAGGGCTGCTCCTCGCGCCGGACCATCAACTCGCCGGTCCGGGCGGTCGACTTCCAGTGCACCCGGCGCAGGTCGTCGCCGTACCGGTACTCCCGGGTGGCCGCGTCGTCCTCGCCGTGCACGGCGACCGACCGGGCCCGGCTCTCCCCGGTGCCGGTGTACTCGCCGGCCAGCCGGATCGTCGGCAGGGCCGCCACCTCGGGGATGACGGTGAGCCGGTCCGTGCTCGGGAAGGACCGGCTCAGCTCGCACAGTCCGAACGGGTCGGTCAGCCGGACGACCAGCGGGCCGACCTCGTAGCGGCCCCGCACGTCGGCCCGCACCGTGTACGCCACGGAGCTGGCCCGGTAGGCGCCCAGCCGTTCGAGCACCACCCGGGGGCGGCTGCCCAGGGCGTACGGCAGGCGGTCCTCCAGCAGCAGGGTGCCGGTCGGCAACCGGGACAGGTTCTGCAGCCGCAGCACCACCCGGGAACTGGCACCCACCGGCACCCGCTGCGGCTCCAGCGAGCGGGTGCAGGCGAGCTTGTACCGGCTGCGCCCGACGTAGGCGGCGGCCAGCAGCGGCAGCACGGCCAGCAGGATGGCCACCCGGAGGAGGTCCTTCTCGCCGAGGATCGTGGCGGACAGGGCGGCGGCCACGGCGGCCGCGAGGAACGACCGACCGCGGGTGGTGAGGCCACGCAGCGCCTGACGCACGGCTACCGGCCCCGGCGCTCGTACTGCGATCGTCCGTTGCCCTCGCCGCCGGTGGCCGGCCGGGTGTCGTACGGGGAACGGCGGCGGTCGTGCGGCAACGCCAGCCGGTGTACCAGGTCGGAGACCACCGCGTCGGTGGTCCGCCGGGCCAGTTGCGCGTCGGCGTTGGGGACCAGCCGGTGGGCCAGCACGGGTACGGCGAGCGCCTGCAGGTCGTCCGGCAGCACGTAGTCGCGGCCCTCCAGCGCGGCCACCGCCCGGGCGGTGCGCAGCAGTTGCAGGGTGGCCCGGGGTGAGGCGCCCAGCCGCAGGTCGGGTGCCTCCCGGGTGGCGGTGACCAGGTCGACGGCGTACTGCTTGACCGCGTCCGCGACGTGGACGCCGCGGACGGTGGCGATCAGCCGGCGGACCGCGGCCGCGTCGGAGACCGGGCGCAGGTCGTTGATCGGGTCGGCGCCACCGTGCACGTCGAGCATGGCCAACTCGGCGCCCGGGTCCGGGTAGCCCATCGCGATCCGGGCGGTGAACCGGTCCCGCTGCGCCTCGGGGAGGGGATAGGTGCCCTCCATCTCGATCGGGTTCTGTGTCGCGATCACCATGAACGGGGTCTGCAGTTCGTACGTCACCCCGTCGACGGTGACCTGCCGCTCCTCCATGCACTCCAGCAGCGCCGACTGGGTCTTCGGGGAGGCCCGGTTGATCTCGTCGCCGACCACCAGGTTGGCGAAGACCGCACCCGGCTTGAACTCGAAGTCGTGGTTCTCCTGGTTGAAGACGCTGACCCCGGTGACGTCGCTGGGCAGCAGGTCGGGGGTGAACTGGATCCGGCGGACCGAGCAGTCGATCGATCGCGCCAACGCCTTGGCCAGTTTGGTCTTGCCGACCCCGGGTACGTCCTCGATCAGGAGATGGCCCTCGGCCAGCAGGACGGCGAGCGCGAGTCGGACCGTCGCGGTCTTGCCCTCGATGACCCGCTCGATGTTGGCCACCACGGCGTCGGTGACGGCGCGGAACTCGTCGTTGGGCAGCGCGCCACCCAACTCGTCCCAGGTCTGGTGTCTCACGGGCCTCCTCCTCATCGGCACTGCGGTGGGTAAAGGTGAAACAGTCGGGACCCGCCGCAAGGTTGACAGGAAACCCGAGGGTCCGGTTTCAGCCTTGGATCACCCGCACGCCTCAGGCTAGCGCCATTCGCCCGTGTCGCCGACCACACCTCTGCCAAGATCTGGCGGTCCCACCGCCCGGTGGACAGGACAAAACCGGCAGGACAGGGCAGGGCGTACGCGCTATGATGCGCACGTGCCCGGAATCTGCCTGCTCCTTAGCGAGCCGTGCTGACGCGATCATCAAGCGCAGCACGGCTGACCCCTCCTGAGCGAGGGGCTTTTTTGTGCCCCTAGAGTGACTGTTTCCGTGCACCCCGTAACCGCTGCGATCCGCGGCCCCGGCCCGAATCCGCGGCCCTGGCCGAATAAGACCCCTTGAGGTGGAGCCGATGACCGAGGCAGCCGAGCCGACCGCCGACACCCCGCCGTTCCGTTACACCGCCGGCCTGGCCGGCGAGATCGAGACCCGGTGGCAGGACATCTGGGCCGAGCGGGGCACCTTCCACGCCCCCAACCCGGTCGGGCCGCTGGCCGATCCGGACCACCCGCGGGCGAGCGCCGAGAAGCTGTACGTCCTGGACATGTTCCCGTACCCGTCCGGCGCCGGCCTGCACGTCGGGCACCCGCTGGGCTACATCGGCACCGACTCGTACGCCCGCTACCAGCGGATGGCCGGGCGCAACGTGCTGCACGCGATGGGCTTCGACGCGTTCGGCCTGCCGGCCGAGCAGTACGCGGTGCAGACCGGCACGCACCCGCGGACCACCACCGAGCAGAACATCGAGCGCTACCGGACCCAGCTGCGCCGGCTGGGCATGGGGTACGACGCCCGGCGGTCGGTGGCCACCATCGACCCGGAGTTCTACCGCTGGACCCAGTGGATCTTCCTGCAGGTCTTCAACTCCTGGTACGACGCGGACGCCCGCCGGGCCCGACCGGTCGACGAACTGGTCGCCGAGTTCGCCGCCGGCACCCGACCCACCCCCGACGGCCGGCCGTGGGGCGAACTGTCCGATGTCGAGCGTCGTCGGATCGTCGACGACCGCCGGCTGGCGTACGTCTCGCAGGCGCCGGTGAACTGGTGCCCCGGCCTGGGCACCGTGCTGGCCAACGAGGAGGTCACCGCCGACGGCCGCTCCGACCGGGGCAACTTCCCGGTCTACAAGCGCAACCTGAAGCAGTGGATGATGCGGATCACCGCATACGGCGACCGGCTGCTGGACGACCTGGACAAGCTGGACTGGCCGGAGCCGATCAAGCTGATGCAGCGCAACTGGATCGGCCGGTCCACCGGCGCGCACATCGACTTCCCGGTGGCCGCCGACGACACCGCACCGGTGGGCACCGCCCCGGCCGGCTCCGGACCGGTGGCCGCAGACGCGGGCGAGGTCGCCGCGATCCGGGTGTTCACCACCCGGCCGGACACCCTGTTCGGGGCCACCTACATGGTGCTGGCGCCCGAGCACGAGCTGGTCGACCGGATCGTCCCGGCCGGCTGGCCGGACGGCACCCGGCCGGCCTGGACCGGCGGGCACGCCACCCCCGGGGAGGCCGTCGACGCGTACCGCAAGCAGGCGGCCGCCCGGACCGACCTGGAGCGGCAGGCCGAGGGCCGGGAGAAGACCGGCGTCTTCGTCGGGGCGTACGCGGTCAACCCGGCCACCGGCGCGCGGATCCCGGTCTTCGTCGCCGACTACGTGCTGGCCGGCTACGGCACCGGCGCGATCATGGCGGTGCCCGGCCAGGACGAACGGGACTGGGACTTCGCCGAGGTCTTCGACCTGCCGATCGTCCGTACCGTGCAACCACCGGCCGACTTCGACGGCAAGGCGTACACCGGGGACGGGCCGGCGGTCAACAGTTCGGCGCCGGACCGCGGCCTGGACCTGGACGGCCTGGCCGTCACCGAGGCCAAGGCCCGGATGATCGAGTGGCTGGAGGCCAACGGGCGCGGCACCGGCGCGGTCACCTACCGGCTGCGGGACTGGCTGTTCAGCCGGCAGCGCTACTGGGGCGAGCCGTTCCCGATCGTCTACGACGAGCACGGCACGCCGATCGCGCTGCCCGAGTCGATGCTGCCGGTGGAGCTGCCCGAGGTGGACGACTTCTCGCCGCGCACCTTCGAGCCGACCGACGCGGACTCGCAGCCGGAGACCCCGCTGTCCCGGCGCAAGGACTGGGTCGAGGTCGAGCTGGACCTGGGCGACGGGCCCAAGCGCTACATTCGGGAGACCAACGTGATGCCGCAGTGGGCCGGCTCCTGCTGGTACGAGCTGCGCTACCTGGATCCGACTGACAGCGACCGGTTCGTCGACCCGGCGAACGAGGCGTACTGGATGGGTCCGCGCGCCGACAGCGACCCCGGGGGCACCGACCTGTACGTCGGCGGCGCCGAGCACGCCGTGCTGCACCTGCTGTACGCCCGGTTCTGGCACAAGGTGCTGTACGACCTGGGCCACGTGTCGTCGGTCGAGCCGTTCCGCAAGCTGTTCAACCAGGGCATGATCCAGGCGTACGCCTACACCGACGCCCGGGGCAGCTACGTCGACGCCGCGCAGGTGGTCGAGCGGGACGGCGGCTACTTCCACGGCGACCAGGCCGTCAAGCGCGAGTACGGCAAGATGGGCAAGTCGCTGCGCAACGTCGTGACCCCGGACGAGATGTGCGAGGCGTACGGCGCGGACACCTTCCGGGTGTACGAGATGTCAATGGGTCCGCTGGAGGTGTCCCGCCCCTGGGAGACCCGGGCCGTGGTCGGGTCGTTCCGGTTCTTGCAACGGGTCTGGCGGGCCGTCGTCGACGAGCACACCGGCGCGACGCGGGTGGTGGACACTCCTGCCGACGAGCCGACCCGGCGGCTGTTGCACAAGGTCGTCGACGGGGTGCGCACCGACATGGAGGGCATCCGGTTCAACACCGCGATCGCCAAGCTGATCGAGCTGACCAACGCGCTGACCCGGCTGCCGGCCACCCCGCGCGAGGTGGCCGAGCCGCTGGTGCTGATGCTGGCGCCGTTCGCCCCGCACATGGCCGAGGAGCTGTGGCAGCGCCTGGGCCACGCCGACTCCCTGGCGTACGCCGACTTCCCGGTCGCCGACCCGGCCCTGCTGGTGGCCGAGACGGTCACCTACCCGGTGCAGGTCAACGGCAAGGTCCGGGGGCGGATCGAGGTGCCGGCGGGTGCGGGCGAGCAGGACGTGCGCGCCGCGGCGCTGGAAGCCGTCGCCGACCAGCTGGGCGGCCGCGAGCCGCGCAAGGTGATCGTGGTGGCGGGGCGGATGGTGAGCGTGGTCGTCTGACTTGCGCTGGTCGCGGGGTGGGGTTGGCGGCAGGGCGACCCGCTCTGGGCGGTCAGGCTTGATCCCGACGCGGGTCACCCTGCCGCCAACCCCTCGGTGGGCGCGGTCCGACGCGGCCCGCCGTGCCGTCAACACCTGGGCCATGGCGGCTTGCCGGGACGCCGTGCGGCGACTTCCGCGCGACGTCGACTCGTGCTCCAAGCCCCGGCACCGGTCGTCGCCCAGGCCCTCGGCTTCCACCACCACACCACCCACCGGCACCACGCCGCGGCAGGCGGAAGCTGGAACCGCTACAGCCCGTTATGAGGATCCACCTGGCGGCTCTCTTCCGGGGTGGCTGCTCGCGGCTCTCTACGCAGCGGCCAACCAACCCTCCGTCACCGCTGGTGGAGTCGCTCAGCGCATACTGATTGTCGATGAGCGGACTTCGCATGCTTTTGGCTGCCGACCGGGAACCGGCTGACTAGATGACCGCACCAGAACCGCACGGGGCTGCCGCGGCGGGGCGGCTCCGGGTCCTGAGGCCCGCACCGTCCGGCCTGCTCCCCAGCGTGACACCCGGCACAGCTCGGCCGTTAGGGTCGCCACCTGTGTGGGAGGAGCATGCGTCGCGCCATCCAGCGATTCGGACGATCTGGCGCGCGCACGTCGAGGAACCGGGCCGGTATCTGCTCGAGGCCAGTGAGTTCTGGGATCTTTCGTTCATCCGGCACACGGACGGCACCTTCTCGGCCGAGCTGGACGGCCCCACCGTGCAGGCACGTACGACCGCAAGCGTGCAGGGAGAGGACTACTGGGGACTCGAGCTCCGGGCGCACGTCTTCGTGCAGGGCGTTGCGAAGTCGACCGTCTTGGGAGGGACCGACCGGCTGCCGGTGACCGACGGCTGCCTGCTCCTCGGCAGCCATCGTGCCCCGGTGCCACGGTGGGGCGAGCTCGAGGAGTTCGTTGATGACCTCCTCGCCGTCGGCGTCTTGGTGGCGGATGAGGACGTGCGTCGTGCGCTGGGTGGCGACTACAGCGGACTCGCGCGGCGCACCTGGCAGCGGAAGTTCCGGGAGGTCACCGGCCTGAGCCCCAGTCAGGTCAAGCAGCTGCGACGGGCCCGACACGCCTACGTGCTCCTGCAGAGCGGGATGCCCGCGGCCGAAGCAGCCGCTGTGGCCGGCTTCGCCGACCAGCCGCATCTGACCCGGTCCCTGCGACGGATCCGGAACGAGACTCCGGCCCGCATCATCGCCGCTCACGTCCGCCGTGCCGCACAGCGAGGCGCAATCGTTCAAGACCATCTCGGGACCGGGGTGTGAACTGGCAGCACTTCAACGAGAGGTGACTCCATGACCATGCCCGCGACCCCCGAGGGCTTCGCCACCGTCAACCCGTTCGTCATCACCAAGAACGCCGATGGGCTGATCGCCTTCCTGGCCGAGGTGTTCGGTGGAACCGAGAACCAGCTGGCCCGCACCGTGGACGTCGACGGCCTGTTGCTGCACGCGGAGCTGCGCATCGGCAACACGACCGTGATGTTCGGCGAGCGCAAGCCCGGGTGGCCATTCCTGCCCAGCCTGCTGCAGGTCTACGTCGACGAAGTCCCTGCTACCTTGGCGACCGCCCGACGACTCGGCGCCAAGGTCGTCACCGAGCCCACAGATTTCTACGGCACGTCGTTCTCCCGCTTCGTCGACCCATGGAAGAACCTGTGGTGGGTTTACCAGCACGCCGACGCGGTCGACTGGGAGGACGACGGCTCGGCCTCATGGGCGACCGACGCCGGCGGCCAAGACGCCGGGTGGTCACAGACGACACCAGGGCTCGAGTACATCCACCGGACACTGCTCGAGACCCTGCCCACGCTGCGGGAGTGATCCCAAGGCCGCTGCCATGGGACACCGACGGAGCGCGTAGCAGTGTCGGGCGAGTCGTCCCCGGCACGGTCTCCGCATCGGTCACGACGACACAAGGAGGGAAACCCGGTGGCCCATCTGGACGTGGCCGAACGGCGGGCCCGGTTGATGACCCGGCACGGACTTGCCGCTTCGACGCGCACCCGCGATCCGGTCGCGGCCGCCGCGAGGCTGATCGCGCTGCACGCGACCGACGCCCCGACGGTTTTCCTCTCCGTGCGGGCGCGCACCGACGGGGTGTCTCCGCGGGACATCGAGCGGGCGCTCGTCGAGGACCGGACTCTGGTGCGCTGGGTGGGCTGGCGGCGCACGCTGTTCGCCGCACCACGCGAGCTCCTGCCCGTCATCCACGCCTCCACCACCCACACGATCGCCGCCCGGGAACGGCGGTCGGTGGCCGGGCTCCTGTCGGCCAGCAGCGTCTCGTCGGAGCCGGAGCGATGGCTGGCCGAAGCCGAGGCGGCGGTGCTGGCAGCACTGAACAGCCGCGGCGAGGCGACCACCGGCGAACTGATCGACGACGTGCCCACGTTGGCGACCCAGGTGCGCACCGGGGCGGGCACGCGATGGGAGCGCTCGGTGCGCGCCGGCACCCTGGTGCTGCCGCTGCTGGCGATGTGCGGGCTGCTGGTGCGGACGCGGCCCCGCGGTTCGTGGCTGAGTCCGCAGTTCCACTGGGCGACCACCGTGAACTGGCTCGGCGGCCCGCTCGACCACCTGGACCCGGCAAGCGCCCGCGCGGCGGTCGTCGACCACTGGCTGCGGGCGTTCGGTCCCGGCACGGAGGCCGACCTGCGCTGGTGGACCGGATGGCCTGCACGCGACGTCCGCGCCGCCCTCGCCGCGGTGCCGCATGCCGAGGTCGGCCTCGACGGCGCGGTTGGCTACGTGCTGGCCGACGACCTTGACCCCACACCGGTTCCCGAGCCCGCGGCCGCCCTGCTGCCCACTCTCGACGCCACCACAATGGGCTGGCGGGACCGCGACTGGTACCTCGGCGGGCACGCCGGCCGGCTGGTCGACAGCGCAGGCAACGCCGGCCCAACGGTGTGGTGGGCCGGACGCGTCGTCGGCGGTTGGGCCCAGCGACGCGACGGGGAGATCGTGACCGGGCTCCTCGAGGACGTGGGCGCAGCTGCCGCGCAAGCGATCGCAGATGAGGCCGAACGCGTTCACAACTGGCTCGATGGAGTACGTCTTGCTCCAGGTGCGCTGCCGCCGTACCAGCGCTCGCTGACCGACTGAGCCCACTGAGATCAAGTGTGTGCGCTACCGACTCGACATGGTGCACAGCGACCGCGTACCTGGCTCGCCCCGATCGGGCGACTGCGGCGACCGGCGAGTTCGTTGACGCGTACGACCGGGTGGTAAGCCGGTGAGCGGTGCGTTCGGCTTGCGTCACTACGGCGCCGACCAGGCAGCTGCCGTCGTGGACCAGTTGGTCGCCGGCTACCTCGCGGCGCACGCGGACGGCAGCCCGTTCCACACCGAGGATCGTTATCGGCGCCAGCTGCAGGGGCACCTGCGGGTGCCCGGTTGGACGCTGGTCACCGCCGAGGTGGGCGACGTGCTGGTCGGCTACGTCTACGGGTTTCCGTTGCCGCCGACGACGCGTTGGTGGGACGGCATCCAGGGGCCGGTCCCCGACGGGTTCACCCGGGAGGACGGGCACCGTACCTTCGCGCTCAGCGAGCTTCTGGTGCACCCCGACTGGCAGGGTCGGGGTGTCGCCAGGGCGCTCCATGGTGAGCTGCTCGGCAGCCGCTCGGAGGAGCGGGCGACCCTGCTGGCCCGTCCCGACAACACCGTCGCCCAGGCCGCGTACCGCTCGTGGGGTTACCGGAAGGTCGCCAAGCTTCGCCCCGACTGGGAGCACGCTCCCACCTTCGACGTCCTGGTCACCGGGAACCTCGGCGGATGACAGGATGACGCCTCGTGAATCCTGCTGAGCTGGCCGGTCGCGTCGACGCCGCGTCCCGGCTGACCGGGCGCTTCGTGTTGCGGTCCGGACGCGTCGCCGACGAGTACTTCGACAAGTATCAGTTCGAGGCCGATCCGGTGCTGCTGGACGCCCTGGCCGCGCGGATGGCCGCGTTGGTGCCGGCCGACACGGAGGTGCTGGCGGGACTGGAGATGGGCGGCATCGCGGTGGTGACCGCCCTGGGCCGGCACACCGGGCTGCCCTGCGCGTTCGTCCGCAAGGCGGCGAAGCCGTACGGCACGGCCCGGCTGGCCGAGGGTGCCGACGTGATCGGCCGGCAGGTGCTCGTGGTGGAGGACGTGGTGACCTCCGGTGGGCAGATCGTGATCTCGACGCGACAACTGCGGGAACTCGGTGCGCGCGTCGACGCGGCGCTGTGCGTGATCGACCGTCAGGAGGGCGGGACGGAGGCGCTGTCGGCCGAGGGTATCGCTCTGCGGGCTCTGTTGACCCGCGCCGATCTGGACCGGCCGAACGTTACCGGATCATGAAACGTCCGCGGTCCGGCGGGCGGCGCGGAGGTGGCGTTCGGTGCGGAGCCAGCGGGTGGCCAGGACGGCGGTGGCGATCAGGCCCAGGCCGGCGGGGGCGACGGCGAGCCAGTTGATCCGGTCCGGTGCGACCACGGCGGCGCCGATCGCCGCGTACCCGATCGCCGACGGCGCCGTCGCCAGCACGCTGCCCAGCAGGAACGGCGTCCAGCGCGCGCCGGTGGTGCCGTAGCCGTAGCTGACCAGGCCGAACCCGCCCACCGGGAGCAGTCGTACGGTGATCACCCCGAGCACGCTCTGCCGGGCGAACCAGCCGTCCAGGCGGGCCAACCGTCCGCGTACCCGTTCGGCCACGAAGTCCCGGCCGAGCCCGCGGCCGATGGCGAAGCCCACGGCGGCGGCCAGCAGGGCGGCCAGCAGCGTGTACCCGGCGCCCTGCACCGGACCGAACAGCGCGCCCCAGGCGACCGTGATCAGGGTACGTGGCACCAGGGCCACCAGCAGCACCGCGCAGACCAGCACGGCGGCGACCGGGGCGAACGGGCCGAGCCGGTCGACCAGCCGGGGCATCTCGTGCAGATCCGGCGTCGGCGCCAGCAGCAACGCCAGCCCGAACAGCCCGAGCACCGCGAGCAACGCCCCGAACCGGACGACCGACCGCTGGCGCAGTAGTGCGCCGAAGCGGCCGGCCGGCCGCTGACCCGGTGGCACCGTGGCGCGCCCGGCCGACCGCTGGCGCAGCAGCGCGCCGAGCCGGGTGACCGGTCGTCGGCCGGGTGGGCCGACGGGCCGGGCGCCCGGTCGCGCGCGGAAGGTCACTGTCGGGCCGCGACCGCCGCGGCGGCCCGTTCGGCGCGTAGCCGGTCGGACCAGGTGTCGTCCAGCGGGGGCAGCGCGTTGACCCCGGCGGCCCAGCGCAGCAGCAGGTCGGCCAGGGCCGGGTTGCGGGCCAGCGCCGGCCCGTGCGAGTACGTCCCGAGCAGCTTGCCGCGCCAGGCGCCCTCGCTGTTGCCGTCGTTGCCGATCCCGGTGGTGACCTTGGCCAGCGGGGAGACCTCCGGGCCCAGGTGGGTACGCCCGCCGTGGTTCTCGAACCCGCTCAGCGGCGGCAGCCCGAGCCGCGGGTCGATGGTGCCGGCCAGCTCGCCGACGGCCCGCGACGGTCCGCGGTCGGAGTGCAGGTCGAGCAGGTCCAGACCGGCGCACTTGGCGTCCTTGGCGAAGAACGACCCGCCGAGCAACTGGTAGCCGGCGCACACCCCGAACACCACCGAGCCCTGCGCGACCGCGCGCCGCAGCCCGCCGTCGGCGAGCAGCCGCTGCGCGCCGAGCGCCTGCGGTCCGTCCTCACCCCCGCCGATCAGGTAGATGTCGGCGGTGGTGGGCAGCGGCTGGTCGGAGCGCACCTCGATGGTCTCCACCGGGATTCCCCGGGCGGCCGCCCGCCGGGCCAGGATCAGCAGGTTGCCCCGGTCGCCGTAGGTGGACAGCAGGTCGGGGTAGATCCAGACGATCCGGAGCCGGCTCTCCGACGCAACGCCCGCCGGCTGCGGCGCCGCGGTCGGCGCCGGCTGGGTCCACGCCGGCCCCGCCGACTGGTACGCCGGCCCCGCCGACTGGTACCCCGCGGGTCCCGTCGACGGCGACCAGGCGGGCGTCGCCGGCTGGTTCCCCGCGGGCGGCGTCCACGCGGGCGTCGTCGGCGGGGACCAGTTGTGCTCAGAGGACACGGTTCAACTCCGCTCGGATGTCCTGGAACGCCGTGTAGTTCGCGATGACCTCCAGCCGACCCGGCGGCACCCCGGCGACGGCCTCGGCGAACGTCCGGACGTGCTGGAACGGCACCTCGTTGACCTCCAGCCGGACGGCGAGGTCGTAGGCGCGGTCGCCGGTGATCAGCACCTGGCGGCCACGCAACGGGGCGAAGTCGACGTCGAACAGCCAGGAGGTGTCCAGCCCGTCGGGGTCGCGGGCGTTGATCGACAGCAGGGTGGGTGCGTCGTCGGCCATGTCGAACGCCTCCAGCCAGCTGGCCGGGTTCTTGGCCAGCAGCAGCCGGATGTTCCGGCCGTCCTTGCTGACCTGGGCGTACCGGCCGGCCACCGAGGCGACCCCGCCGAGCCGGGAGACCGCGTCGGTGGGGCGTACCCCGAAGGTCGCGGCCACGGCCAGGGCGGTGGCCGCGTTGCCGATGTTCACCCGGCCGGGAAGCTGCAGGACGACCTTGTGCCAGGCACCGGTCGGGTCCAGCACGCCCTCGTCCTCGACCACCCAGTGCGGTTCGGGTCGGCGCAGCGGGCAACCGGTGCACCACCACTGGTCGTCCACCCGTTCGATCGAACCGCCGCACTCCGGGCAGACCCACGAGTCGTCGTGCCAGCGCTGACCGGCGCTGAACCAGGTCACCGGGGGAGCGTCGGCCCGCCGGGGCTCGGCCGAGGGCGGGGTGACCGCCCAGACCACCATCGGGTCGTCGGCGTTGGCCACGATCCGGATGGCCGGGTGCCGGACCAGCGCGGCCCGCCACAGCTGGGCCATCATGGCCACTTCCTTGGCCCGGTCGAGCTGGTCGCGGGAGAGGTTCAGCAGGGCCACCACGTGCGGCTCGGTGGCCTCCAGCACCTGTGGCAGATAGTGCTCGTCGACCTCCAGCACCGCGTACGGCGTGCTGCCGGCCTTGGCCAGCGCGGAGGTGTGTCCGGTCGGCATGTTGGCGCCGAACGAGTTGGTCGCCACCGGCCCGAGCACCCCGACGGCGGCCGCGGTGAGCCGGGTGGTGGTGGTCTTGCCGTTGGTCCCGGAGACCAGGGCGATGGCGCGGCCCGCGGCCAGGTGGGCCAGCAGTTCAGGGTCGATCTTGAGGCCGATCCAGCCGCCGATCACCGAACCGTCGCCGCGGCCGGCCGCCCGGGACAACGCCGCGGCGGTCCGCGACACCGAGCTGGCGACCTTGGCCCGCAAGGGCATGCTCTTCCCGTCCGTCACGCTGGCGAGATTACCGGACACCGGACACCCGTCGACCATCGCACAAGTGACCGGACCTGCCCGCCCGACGGCCCGATTCCCGCCACCGGATCGCCCGCGCCGGCCCGGTGGAGGGAGGCTCCCTCCACCGGCAGACCCGGTTCTCCATTTCCCTCCACCTCTGCCGGTTCTGCCGCTGCGAAGCGTCATTCGTATGACCTGGATCACGCTCGTACGGGGAGAAAAGGGGCGCATCGCCGCGCGATTTTTGGTGTCGGAAACCGGACCGGAGTGCGGGACGACGCCGGCCCTCCACCTCCCTCCACCCCCTCTGACGTGCGCGTTTGAGTAACCGAAGGGCGCTGTCAACCGGCGATTTCGGTTGCGGGTGGAGGGAAGTGGAGTAGAGTGGGGCGCGATGGTGGGGCCGGGAGGGTCCACCGGCCCGGCGGGTCGGCGGCGCGCGAACGCCGCTCAAGGGCGAGGGGGTTGGGCCGGTGTTCCTCGGCACCCACACCCCACGCCTCGACGACAAGGGGCGGTTGATCCTTCCGGCGAAGTTCCGGGACGAGCTGGCGGGGGGTGTCGTGATCACCAAAGGGCAGGAGCGCTGTCTCTACGTCTTCCCGACCCTCGAGTTCCAGCGGATCGCCGACCAGTTGCGCCAGACGCCGATGACGCACAAGGCCGCCCGAGCCTACAGCCGGGTGTTCTTCGCCAGCGCGCACGACGAGGTCCCCGACCGACAGGGCCGGGTGACCATCCCGGTGCACCTGCGGCAGTACGGCGGCCTCAACCGCGAGCTGGTGGTGATCGGGGCGAGCAGCCGGGTGGAGATCTGGGACAAGCAGGCCTGGGACACCTACCTCGCGGAAAGCGAAGAGGACTTCGCCGACATCGAGCAGGGGGTGTTGCCGGGCGGCCTGTAGGGCGGGTCGTCGCCTGACGTATTGCGAGATCTCCACCCGCTCCGCTCCTGGCGCCTCTTCCCCGGCGCCAGGCGCACGATCCGCGGGTCGGCCGGACCGGCCGGCGGTGGGCGAGCGGATGGGGATCTGGCGGTACGACACGCGGGACGGACCACGGGACGCACATATTCAGGAAGACGGCACAGCAAGTGGGGGTCGACATGGGGGAGCAGCCGCGCGGCACGCACGTGCCGGTGTTGCTCGAGCGGTGTCTCGAGCTGCTCGCCCCCGCGCTGGCCCGGCCCGGCCGGACGGTGCACGTCGACGCCACGCTCGGCCTGGCCGGGCACGCCGAGGCGGTGCTCGCCGCGTACCCGGGGACGGTCCTGATCGGACTGGACCGGGACCCGGAGGCGCTGGCCCACGCCCGGTCCCGGCTGGCCCGCTTCGCCGACCGGATCCATCTGGTCCACGCGGTCTACGACGAACTGCCGGACGTGCTGGCCGAGCTGGGTGAGTCCACGGTCGACGGGGTGCTGTTCGACCTCGGCGTCTCGTCGCTCCAACTCGACGCGCCCGACCGCGGGTTCGCCTACGCCCAGGACGCGCCGCTGGACATGCGGATGGACCAGACCCGGGGCGTGACGGCCGAGGACGTGGTCAACGGCTACTCGCACGGCGAGTTGGCCCGGGTGCTGCGGGTCTACGGCGAGGAGAAGTTCGCCGGCCGGATCGCCTCGGCGATCCTCCGGGAGCGGGAGCGCGCCCGGATCACCTCGTCGGCTCGGCTCGCCGAGCTGGTCCGGGAGTCCATTCCGGCCCCGGCCCGACGAACCGGCGGGCATCCGGCAAAGAGAACGTTTCAGGCTTTACGGATCGAGGTAAACAGAGAGCTGGCGGCGCTGGAGACGGCGCTGCCGGCCGCCCTCGACGCACTCGCCGTGGGCGGCCGCGTGGTGGTGCTGTCCTACCACTCGTTGGAGGACCGGATCACCAAGCAGGCGTTCGCCGAGCGGGCCCGCAGCAAGGGTCCGGTCGACCTCCCGGTCGAGTTGCCCGGCACCGGTCCGACGCTGCGGTTGCTCAACCGCGGCGCCGAACCGCCGAGCGAGGCCGAGGTCGCCGCGAACCCGCGCGCCGCCTCGGTGAGGCTGCGAGCGGCGACCCGGATCGACCCGGACGACGACACCGGTACGGAACGCACGGGGCGGGCCGCCCGCGAACGGCCCCGCCGTGCGGTGAAGGCGATGCACACCTCCGGGCCCGCGTTGCGGCCGGGGTCCACAGTGGATCCCGACAGCGGGCCACGCGGCCCGGGTGGACTGACGAGGACGGAAGCAGAGGGGGAGGGATCATGAACGTCAACAAGCGCGACCGCCGGGAGTACCCCGGCGATCGGCGCGACGCGGGGCAGCGCACACCGCGGTCGGGGGGCCGGACCGCGGCGGAGCGCACCACGCGTACGGCGGGCGGCGCGGGCCGGCTCGCCCGCGAATTCTCCACTCCTGCCCGGGGGGCCCGCGAGTTCCCCGTCCAGGGCAGCTCGGCGCTGCGGCCGCGGGAGGCGGACGACCTCGTCGAGCGCGAGACGGTGCGGGTGTGGGACAGCAGCCACGAGGCGGAGTCGAAGCCGGGCCGGTCGACCCGGTCGGGTCGGGACGCCGCGCCCCGGCTGAAGGTGGCGCCGCCGCCGCCGGTGGCGGTGCCCCGGGCGCCGTTCGTGGCCGTGGTCCTGGTCGTGGTGGTCGGTGGGCTGCTGGGCATCCTGCTGGTCAACACCAAGGTCAACGAGAACGCGCTGCGCCTGGACCGGCTGCAGAAGCAGCAGGCCGCGCTGGACGTGCAGCAGGAACAACTGAACAAGAAGATCGCCGACTCCGAGGCGCCGGGCAACCTCACCGCGAACGCCCGCAAGCTGGGCCTGGTCGAGTCGACCTCGCCGGCCTTCATCCTGCCCGACGGGCGGACCATCGGCGTGCCGCAGCCGGCCGGCGGCGATCCGGCCGTCACCAGCCAGCAGGACGCGGGGACCAACCAGCAGGGCACCGGAGCCGGCCAGCAGGGTGCGGGCGCCGGCCAGCAGGGCACGGGAGGCTGACCGGTGGCGCCGCGGTCGGACGAACCGCGCCGGGACGCCCAGTCGTCCCGGCGCGGTGCTTCCCGGGCGGGGGACGGCGGGGACACCGGCGGGCGGGGCACCGACCGGACCGATCCCGCCGATCCCGGGTCCGAGATCGGCGGGATCTCCGACGCCCGCGCCTACACCCCGCGCGGGCGTACCGTGCGGGAGGCCGCCGAGTCGGCCGCCACCCGGCGGTCCGGCGGGGTGGGCGCCGGCTCCCGGCGTGCCCCGCGGGCCACCCGGTCCGGCGACCCGTTCCGGCCCGCGTTGCAGGTGCTCGACGGCGGCCGGCCGCACCAGCGCGGCACCGCCGGTGACGCCCCGCGCGGCGGCGTTCGGGCCGCCGGCACCGGGCGGACGGTGGTGGCCCGGACCCCCGGCGGCGCCGGCACCGCGAAACCGGCCGCCCCGCGCCGTCGGAACACCGGCGCGGCCCGCCGCCCGGCCGGCCGACGGCCGCCCCGCAAGGCCCGCCCGCCCAAGCTGGCCGATCCGGTACGCCGGCTGCGGCTGGGCACCCTGCTCGCCCTGGTGATGTTCGCCAGCATCGGCATCCGGCTGGTGGAGTTGCAGGTGGCCCAGTCGCCGGCGCTCGCCGACGCCGGGCTGGCCGACCGGCTGCGGCCCACCGACATCCGCGCGCCGCGCGGTTCCATCCTCGACCGGTCCGGCGCGTTGCTGGCGCACAGCGTCGAGGCCCGGTACATCGCGGCCGACCCGGAGCTCATCGAGGACCCGGAGGGGACCGCGGCGGCGCTCAGCCCGCTGCTCGGCGTGGCGCGCTCCGAACTGGTCAAGCGGATGGCCCGGCAGAAGACCTTCGACGGCCGCGACTCGCGGTTCGAGTACCTGGCCCGCGGCGTCGACATCGACGCCGCGAAGAAGATCATGGCCCTCAACCGGGCCGGCATCAGCGCCGGCCGGGACGAGCGGCGTGAGGTGCCCAACGGGGACCTGGCGGCCAACCTGATCGGCTTCACCAACCGGGAGATGACCGGCCTGGAGGGTCTCGAGGCGCGCTACGACAACGTGCTGCGCGGCGTCACCGGCCGCAAGGTCGTCGAGGTCGGCCAGGGCGACCTGGACGCCGAGATCCCCGGCGGCTACAGCCGGATCACCACGCCGGCCCAGCCGGGCAGCTCGCTGGCCCTCACCATCGACCGTGACCTGCAGTTCTTCACCCAGAAGGCGCTCAGCGAACAGCTCAAGCAGACGCACGGCAGCATCGGCGCGGCGGTGGTGATGGACGTCCGCACCGGTGAGGTGCTGGCCCAGGCCAGCCAGCCGACCTACAACGCGGCCGACTGGCAGGGCAGCAAGCCGACCGACCGGGAGGACGCGGCCACCAGCTTCGTGGTCGACCCCGGCTCGATCCACAAGGCGATCACGTTCGGCGCGGCGCTGCAGGAGGGCGTGATCGAGCCGGACAGCACGCTGCCGGTGGCGTCCGTGGTCAACAAGGGCGGCTACCCGTTCACCGACCACATCGACGCCCGGGGCCGGCGGATGAGCCTGCCCGGGATGCTCGCCTACTCGTCCAACGTCGGCGCCATCGCGATCGCCGACAAGCTCGGCAAGGAGAAGCTCTACGAGTACCAGCGCAAGTTCGGGCTCGGCCAGGCCACGAACGAGGGCGTCCCGGGGGAGGCGACCGGTCGGCTGCTGGCGCCGAAGGACTGGAGCGAGTCGAGCTACGGATCGGTGCCGATCGGGCACAGCGTGGACGCCACCCCGATCCAGATGGCGGCGGCGTACGCCGCGATCGCCAACAACGGCACCTGGATCCAGCCGCATCTGATCAAGGAGACGATCGCGCCGGACGGCACCCGCAAGCCGGCGCCCGCGCCGGTCACCCGGCAGGTGCTCGATCCGGCCAACGCCGCCGCGCTGCGGACCATGCTGGAGGCGGTGACCACCATGAAGGACGCCACCGGCCTGCGGGCGGCCATCCCCGGCTACCGGGTGGCCGGCAAGACCGGCACCGGCGCCCGCCTGGTCAACGGGCACTACGTGTCCGGCGAGGTCGCCTCGTTCGTCGGCATGGCGCCGGCGGAGAACCCGCGCTACGTGGTGGCGGTCTTCGCGTACACGCCGAACGGCGAGGGCGGCGACGTCTCGGCGCCGGCGTTCAGTCAGATCATGTCGTTCGCGCTGCGGCACTACCGGATTCCGCCGAGCGGAACGGCCAAGCCGAACTTCGTCGCCTTCCCGTGACGGTGCGCGGTGGCTCGGCGCCGCCCCGCAGCGCCCCGGTCGGCCGCGGAACACCAGTTGGCGACGGGTTCGGCCGGGCTGTGCGGTCCGGGCGTCCGGACCGGGTAGGGTCTGACGCCGTGTCCGGCAATCCACGACCCCGCACCGTGAGCCAGATCCGGCTCGACGATCTCGCCGCCCTGCTCGGCGTCGAACCGCCGGCGGACGCCGTCGGCCGGACGGTCTCCGGGGCCACCCACGCGAGCAACGACGTCCAACCCGGCGACCTGTACGCCGCGCTGCCCGGCTCCCGTCGGCACGGCGCCGAGTTCGTCCCGGCCGCCGCCGCGGCCGGCGCGGTCGCCGTACTCACCGACCCGGCCGGCGCCCCGGCCGCCGCGGCGGCCGGCCTCCCGGCCCTGGTGGTGCCGGACCCGCGCGCGGTGCTCGGCAGCGTCGCCGCCGCCGTCTACGGCGACCCGACCGCCGGGCTCACCGTCATCGGCATCACCGGTACGGCCGGCAAGACCTCCACCGCCTACCTGGTCGAGTCGGGCCTGCGGGCCGCCGGCCACGTGACCGGACTGATCGGCACGGTCGAGACCCGGCTCGGCGACCTGGTGCTGGACAGCGTGCGCACCACCCCCGAGGCCACCGACCTGCACGCCATGCTCGCCGCCGCGGCCGAGCGCGGGGTCACCGCCGTGGTGATGGAGGTGTCCAGCCACGCCCTGGCCATGGGCCGGGTCGGCGGGGTGCGGTTCGCCGTCGGCGGCTACACCAACTTCGGCCAGGACCACCTGGACTTCCACGCCGACGTGGCCGACTACTTCGCGGCCAAGGCGCAACTGTTCGACGGCCGGTGCGCGGTCGAGGTGCTCAACCTCGACGAGCAGGCGCTGCGCCCGCTGTTCAAGCCGGCCACGGTGAGCTACTCGGCGACCGGCGACCCGGCGGCCACCTGGCGGGCCACCGACGTCACCGGCGCGGGCTACACCCAGGCCTTCACCGTGCACGGACCGGACGGCCTGCGGCTGCCGGCCGGGGTCGCCCTGCCCGGCCGGCACAACGTGGCCAACGCCCTGCTGGCGATCGCCGCCCTGGTCGCGGTCGGGGTCGACCCGGTCACCGCGGCCGCCGGGGTGGTCGACTGCGCCGGGGTGCCGGGCCGGCTCCAGCTGATCGACGCGCCCGGCCCGGTCCGCGGCGTGGTGGACTACGCGCACAAGCCGGACGCCATCGTCGCCGCGCTCGCCGCGCTGCGCGAGCTGACCGCCGGCAGCGGCCGGGTGATCTGCGTGATCGGTGCCGGCGGGGACCGGGACCAGGGCAAGCGGCCGGTGATGGGCGCGGCCGCGGCGCGCGGCGCGGACCTGGTGCTGATCACCGACGACAACCCGCGCACCGAGGACCCGGGCGCGATCCGGGCCGCCGTGCGGGCCGGCGCCGAACAGGCCGGGACTTCGGCCACCGTGATCGAGGTGCCCGGCCGCCGGGCCGCGATCGACGAGGCGGTACGGCTGGCCGAGCCGGGCGACGTGATCGCGCTCCTCGGCAAGGGCCACGAACGCGGCCAGGAGGTCGCCGGCCGGACCGAACCGTTCGACGACCGGGTCGAGTTGGCCGCCGCCCTCGCCGCCCGCTTCGGCACCCTGGTCGGTCAGCGGTGATCGCGCTGACGCTGGCCGAGGTGGCGGCCGCGGTCCGGGGCCGGCTGGTGGCCGCCGACCCGGCGACCGAGGTGACCGGGTCGGTCGAGTTCGACTCCCGCAAGGTGGCCCCCGGAGGGCTCTTCGTCGCCTTCCCGGGCGAGAAGGTGGACGGGCACGACTACGCGGCGGGCGCGGTCGCCGCGGGCGCGGTGGCCGTCCTGGGCAGCCGGGAGGTGACCGGCCCGGACGGGGAGCCGCTGCCGATGGTGCTGGTCGACGACGCGTTGGCCGCGATGGCGCGGCTGGCCCGGGCGGTGGTCGACCGGCTGCCCGGACTGACCGTGGTCGGGGTGACCGGTTCGTCCGGCAAGACCACCACCAAGGACCTGATCGCCCAGTTGGCCGCCCGGATCGGCCCGACGGCGGCGACGCCGGGGACGTTCAACAACGAGCTGGGGCACCCGTACACGGCCTTGCGGGTCGACCGGGAGACCCGGTTCCTGGTGCTGGAGAAGTCCGCCCGCGGCGTGGGCCACGTCCGCTACCTGTGCGAGGTGGTGCCGCCCCGGATCGGCGTGGTGATCAACGTCGGGGTCGCGCACATCGGCGAGTTCGGCTCGGTCGACGCGATCGCGGTGGCCAAGGGCGAACTGGTCGAGGCGCTGCCCGCCGACGGGGTGGCGGTGCTCAACGCCGACGACCCGCGGGTACGGGCGATGGCCGAGCGGACGTCGGCCCGGGTGGTGCTGGCCGGCGAGGCCGCCGACGCGCAGGTGCGGGCCGAGGACGTGACGCTGGACGAGCGCGGCCGGGCGTCGTACACGCTGGTGCTGGCCGACGGCGGACCGGACGGCGGGCCGCTGCGGGCGCCGGTCCGGCTCGGGCTGACCGGCCGGCACCAGGTCGGCAACTCGCTGCTCGCCGCCGCGGTGGCCCGGGAGATCGGCCTGCCGGCGGCGGACCTGGCGGTGGCCCTGGGCGAGCTGGGGATGGTGTCCACCCGCCGGATGGACGTGTTCGACCGCGCCGACGGCACGACTGTGATCGACGATTCGTACAATGCCAACCCGGCGTCGACGGCGGCCGCGCTGCGCGCGCTGGCCGGGATGGGACGGGGTCGCCGGACGGTCGCGGTGCTCGGCTACATGGCCGAACTCGGCGACCACGAGCGGGCCGGACACGTCGAGGTCGGTCGGCTAGCGGCGGAGTTGGGTGTCGACCACCTGGTGGTGGTGGGCGAGTCCGCCGCGCCGATCCACGAGGGCGCGTCGGCGGTGGCGAACTGGGGAGGAGAGTCGGTGCTGGTAACCGATCAGGCGGCGGCCGTCGAGGAGGTACGCCGGCAGGCGCGCCCGGGTGACGTCGTACTGGTGAAGGGCTCGCGCTACCGCACCTGGGAGGTGGCCGACGCGTTGCGCGCCGAGGCGACCGGGCCCGGTGGGGAGGCCTCCGCGTGAGAGCGGTGATCGTCGCGGCGGCGGTGGCGTTTATCGTCTCGCTGTTCTGCACCCCCATCGGCATCAAAGTCTTCCGCGCGCTCAAGGCCGGCCAACCGATCCGCAGCCTGGGGCCCGCCAGCCACCAGAGCAAGAAGGGCACGCCCACGATGGGCGGCGTGGTGTTCATCGTCGCCACGGTCATCGCCTACGTCGCCGGTCACCTCGCCCTGACCACCCTGCCCGAGGCGCAGATCGCCCAGGTCAAGCCCACCGTCACCGCGCTGGTGCTGCTCGGCCTGTTCGTCTTCTGCGGTGCGGTCGGCTTCCTGGACGACTACCTCAAGGTCCGCAAGCGCAACAGCGGCGGGCTCAGCGCCAAGGGCAAGTTGTTCGGCCAGTTGCTGATCGGCACGACCTTCGGCGTCATCGCGCTCTACTTCCCCAGCACCAACGGCGAGACCGTCGGCAGCACCACCATCTCCTTCATCCGGGACATCGACTTCCTCAACGTCGGCAAGGTGGTCTCGGTGATCATCTTCGTCGGCGTGGTGATGGCCGCCAGCAACGGCGTGAACCTCACCGACGGCCTGGACGGGCTGGCCACCGGCGCCTCGGTGATGGTGCTGGGCTCGTACGCGCTGATCGCCTTCTGGCAGTACCGGCACTGGTGCGGTGACACCGCCTACATCAAGAGCAACAGCTACTGCTACGCGGTCCGTGACCCGTTGGAGATCGCCCTGATCGCCGGGGCGGCGGCCGGGGCCTGCGTCGGCTTCCTGTGGTGGAACACCTCGCCCGCCCGCATCTTCATGGGCGACACCGGCGCGCTCGGCCTGGGCGGTCTGATCGGCGGCCTGGCGATGGCCAGCCGGACCATGCTGCTCCTGCTCATCCTGGGCGGACTGTTCGTGATCATCACGATGTCCGTGGTGATCCAGATCATCTCGTTCAAGACCACCGGCAAACGGGTGTTCCGGATGTCGCCGCTGCAGCACCACTTCGAGTTGGCCGGGTGGAGCGAGGTCAACATCGTGGTCCGGTTCTGGATCATCGCGGGCATCGGGGTGGCGATCGCGCTGGGCCTGTTCTACGGCGAGTTCCTGGCGGCCCACGGCTGAGGCCGGGGTTCCTGGCCGCTCACGGCTGAGCCCCGGCCGGCACCCGGCACCGCGACACGCCCGGCCGACACGCCGGCCGGTGACCTGCGCCGGTCGACGGTGCCGACCGGTGATGATGGGCGGATGGGGGAGGACCAGGCACGAAAAGGGACAACCGCCGGGCGTACGGCGGGCGCGGCGGCGTTCGCCGGACGTACCGGCGGGACCGGCGCGCCCACCGCGGCGCCGGGCGGCGGGATGCGCAGCGGGCTGGACGCCGCCGCGGGACTGGCCGCGCTGCGCGGCCTGCTGGCCCGCCCGCTGGCCTCCTACTACCTGCTGATCGCCAGCTCCGGGCTGTTGCTGGTGATCGGCCTGACCATGGTGTTCTCGGCGACCAGCGTGAAGGCGTACGCCGAGAACGGCAGCGCCTTCGCCATGCTGAGCAAGCAGGCCGTCTTCGCGTTCGTCGGGCTGGTGGCGTTCTGGGTCTGCCAGCGGTTGCCGATCCGGACCTTCCGGGCGGTCGGCGGCCCGGTGCTGGTGGGCGCCCTGGCCCTGCTGCTGGTGCTGGACCTGGTGCTGGTCTGGGCCTGGCTCAACGACCTCGAGAAGGCCCGGCTGGGCCCGCTGGGAGCCCACCTCAACTGGCTGTACGTCGGCCCGCTCCAGGTGCAGCCGTCCGAGCTGGCCAAGTTCGGCCTGGTGCTGTGGGGCGCCGACGTGGTGGCCCGCAAGGGCGCCCGGCTGGGCTGGTGGCGGGAGCTGGCCATGCCGATCTTCCCCGCCGTCGGGCTGCTGTTCCTGCTGGTCGGCTACAACGACCTGGGCACCATGCTGTGCCTGCTGGCCATCGTGGTCGGGCTGTTCTGGGCGGCCGGCGTCCGGATGCGGATCTTCGCCACCCTGTCGGCGATCGGGTTGGTCGGCGTCGGCCTGTTGATCGCCGCCGCCTCGATCGGCGCCGGCTCGGGCACCAAGGGGGAGGAGAACTACCGGCTGCTGCGGCTGACCACCTTCATCACCCCGCCGGAGAAGTGCAAGCTCGACGACTGCTACCAGCTCTACCAGGCCCGCAACGCGATCGACCACGGCGGCTGGTTCGGCGTCGGCCTGGGCAAGAGCACCTTCAAGTGGGACTGGCTGCCGGCGGCGCACAACGACTTCATCTTCGCCGTGCTCGCCGAGGAGTTGGGCGTGGTCGGCTGCACGGTGGTGCTGGTGCTGTTCGCCGTGCTGGCGTACACCGGGCTGCGGATCGCCCGCCGGGTGGACGGTCCGTTCCGCCGGCTCGCCGCCGCCGCGGTGACCACCTGGCTGGTCAGCCAGGCTGTGATCAACATCGGCGGGGTGGTCGGCCTGTTGCCGATCACCGGCCTGCCACTGCCGTTCATCTCCGACGGCGGCAGCGCCCTGCTGGTGACCCTCGCCGCCGTCGGCATGCTCGCCTCGCTCGCCCGTTCGGAACCCGATGCGGCCCGAGCCCTGAACGCCCGTCCGCCGGCCCGGTGGGTCCGACTAGTGTGGGCCCCGTTGCCTCCGCTTCCCGCGGCCGACGACCGGAGCGCCAAGCCCGCGTCGGCCGAACGGGACACCGAGGCCCGGTCCGGGCGGCGGGGCGACGCGAGGACCCGACCGAACGACGGTCGGGTGACCCGAGTGCGCGCCGGTACGGCGAGCGAGAGGAGACGCTGATGGGTCCGCTGCGGTCGGTGGTACTCGCGGGAGGCGGCACCGGGGGGCACATCTACCCCCTGCTCGCCTTCGCCGACTGCCTACGCCGGCACGATCCCGGCGTGCGGATCACCGCCCTCGGCACCCCGAAGGGCCTGGAGAACGAGCTGATCCCGCCGCACGGCTACGACCTGCGGCTGATTCCGGCGTATCAGCTGCCCCGGTCGGTCAACATGAACCTGATGCGCACCCCGGACCGGATGTGGAAGGCCGCCCGCGCCGCGGGCAAGGTCATCGACGAGGTACGCGCCGACGTGGTGCTGGGCTTCGGCGGGTACGTCTCCACGCCGGCCTACCTGGCGGCCTGGCGGCGGGAGATGCCGATCGTGATCCACGAGGTCAACGTGCCGCCGGGGGTGGCCAACCGGCTCGGCATGAAGTTCACCAAGCACATCGCGGCCGGCTTCCCGCACCAGATCGTGCAGTCCGAGTCGATGCGCGAGGCCCGGGTGGTCGGCGTACCGCTGCGGCGGGCCATCAGCCAACTGGACCGGACCGCCAACCGGGCCGCCGTACGGGCGCACTTCGGACTGCGGCCCGACCTGCCGACGCTGTTCATCTCCGGCGGTTCGCAGGGCGCCCGCTCGATCAACCTGGCGGTGGCCGGCGCGGCCAAGGAACTCGCCCGGGCCGGCGTGCAGGTGCTGCACGTCATCGGGGCGCGCAACGAGCCGGTCTCGGTGCCCAGCGACCTCCCGGTGCCGTACGTGACGCTGCCCTACCTGTCCGAGATGGAACTCGGCTACACCGCCGCCGACCTGATGCTCTGCCGAGGCGGCGCGCTGACCTGCGCCGAGGTGGCCGCGGTCGGCCTGCCGGCGGTGTACGTCCCGTACCCGCACGGCAACCAGGAGCAGAAGCGCAACGCGGTGCCGGTGGTGGAGGCGGGCGGCGGCCTGCTGGTCGACGACGCCGAGATGACCCCCGGCTGGGTCGAGCAGCAGATCATCCCGCTGATCCGGGACCCGCGGCGGTTGGCCGCGATGGGCGCCGCCGCCGCGGCGTACGGGCGGCGCGACGGCGACGAGGCGCTGCTCGACTTCGTCTACGAGGCGGTCACCCGATGAACCAGCACACCGGCGACGGAAGGCCCACGTCATGAACATCGCGGAGCTCACCCCGGCCGGCGTGGTCGCCGCCGAGGACCTCGGCACGGTCCATCTGATCGGGATCGGCGGGGTCGGCATGAGCGGGCTGGCCCGGTTGCTGCTCACCCGGGGCATCCCGGTCACCGGCAGCGAACTGCGGCAGTGGCCGACGCTGGTCGGGCTCCGGGCGCTCGGCGCGACGATCCACATGAGTCACGAGGCCGCCAACCTGGACGGCGTGGACACCGTCGTCTACTCCTCGGCGATCCCGGCCGACCATGTGGAGCTGGTGGAGGCCCGTCGGCGCGGACTGCGGGTGCTGCACCGGTCCGAGGCGCTCGGCGCGGTGATGACCAACCGGCGCACCATCGCGGTCGCCGGTACGCACGGCAAGACCACCACCACCTCGATGCTGACGCTGGTGCTGCAGCAGGCCGGTCAGGATCCGTCCTTCGTGATCGGTGGCGAGATCTCCGAGGCCGGCTCGAACGGCCACCACGGCAGCGGCGAGTACTTCGTCGCCGAGGCGGACGAGAGCGACCGGACCTTCCTGCTCTACCGCCCGTACGTGTCGATCATCACGAACATCGAGGCGGACCACCTGAACAACTACGGCGACCTGGCCGGGCTGGAGGCGGCGTTCGCCGAGTTCGCCCGGCTCACCGACCCGGACGGCTTCGTGGTGACCTGCGCCGACGACGACGGCACCCGGCGGATGGCCCGGGCGCTGCGGGCGGAGGGCCGGGCGGTCTTCACGTACGGCGTGGCCGAGGACGCCGACCTGCGGCTGTCGGAGATCACCTCCTCGGTGCGCGGGGTGCGCTACCTGGCCACCCTGGACGGGGTGTCGCTGGGCGAGATCCAGGTCTCCACCCCCGGCCGCCACCTGGGCCTGAACAGTGCCGCGGCGGTGCTCACCACGGTCAAGCTGGGCCTGCCGCTGCAGGCCGCGGCCGAGGCGCTGGCCACCTTCCCGGGCGTCCGGCGCCGGTTCGAGCGCAAGGGCTCCGCCGCCGGGGTCCAGGTCTACGACGAGTACGCATACCACCCGACCTCGGTGGCGCTGGCGCTGGAGACGCTGCGCGAGGTGGCCGCCGGCGGCCGGCTCATCGTGGTGTTCCAGCCCTACCGGCTCTACCGCACCCGGGACCTGCAGGCCGAACTCGCCGCCGCGCTGGCCATCGCCGACGAGGTGCTGGTGATGGAGGTCTTCGGTCCCGGTGAGACGCGCCAGCCCGGCGAGGGCGGGGTGGCGCTCACCGCGGCCGTCGACCTGCCGGACGAGCGGAAGGTGTTCCTTCCCGCCTGGGACGACGTCCCGGCCCAGGTGGCCCGGCGGGCCCGGGCCGGCGACGTCGTGGTCACCATGGGCGCGCCGCCGATCTCGCTGCTGGGCGACGAACTGCTCGCCACCCTCGCCGGCCGGGACGCGGACGGCACCGGCGCCGACGACCGGGGGCCGGTCGGGGAACCGATCGGTCGGTCGGTCCCGGCCAGCGGCACCGGGCCGGCGCACCAGGACACCGCCACGCTCGACGCCGGATGACCCCGGGTCCCCGGCGGGGGCGTCCGGGTCCGGGCGCCCGGGGTCGACCGGCCGGTCAGGGCCGGTCCGGTCCCGGCGGCCTGGGTCGCGCCGGAAAGGCCGGCCAGAGCCGACCGGGCGTACCGGTGTCCGGCCGGCGGACCGAGGCGCCCGACACCGGCGGCACCGCGGCTCGGCCGGCCGCCCAGCCGGGCACCCTGCCGACCCGGCGGTGGCGGCTGGTCCGCGCCGGCAGCGACGCCGTACCCCCGTCGGTCCGCCGGTTCATGCGCCGGGCCCGGCGGCGTCGGCTGCGCGCCGCGCTGCCGTGGGCCTCGATCGGCGCGGTGCTGGTGGTCGGCGGCCTGGCCGCGTGGCTGGTCTACGGCACCGGCGTGTTCGGGGTCCGGGAGATCCGGGTGACCGGCGCGGAGGTGGTGAGCCCGGAGGCGGTCCGGGACGCGGCCGGGGTGCCGGACGGGCTGCCGATGGCCCGGGTCGGGCTGGCCGAGGTGGGTCGGCGGATCGCCGCGCTGCCCGCGGTCGAGCGGGCGACCGTGACCCGGGACTGGCCGGAGACGCTGGTGGTCGAGGTGGTCGAACGGACGCCGGTGGCGGCAGTGCCGCGCGCCGACGGGTTCCTCCTGCTGGACCGGTCCGGGGTGGCGTTCCGTACGGTGCCGCAGCAGCCGGCCGAGTTGCCGCTGGCCCGGATCGCCGCGCCCGGCCGGGACGACCCGGCGACCCGGGCCGGCGTGCAGGTGCTCGGTTCGCTGACGCCGGAACTGCGGGAGCAACTGGCCGAGCTGGTGGTGGACGGTCCGGCGAAGGTCACCCTGCGGTTGCGCGGGAACCGGACGGTGATCTGGGGCGACCCGTCGCTGGGGGAGAAGAAGGCCCGGGTGGCCACCGCCCTGCTCGCCCGTACCGGCGACACGATCGACGTGAGCGCGCCCGAGGTCGTGACGATCAAGTGACGCGCCGCGGGCGTCCGGGCCCGGCGCGTCCGCGACACGCCGGGCGGGGCAGGTCCTTGGCTCCTGGCGTGGCTACGCATACGTTTCCCGGAGGGGATAGTTGACATAACTGTAAGCCTCTAGTAGAGGGTGAGGGTTTACCCCCTCCGCTCTGCTCATACCGATTGGATGCCGACCGCGGTCTGGCCCGGCCGTTCGACGGTCTGTCCGCCGACTCGAAGGGAAAGGACCCCGATGACACCTCCGCACAACTACCTGGCGGTCATCAAGGTCGTCGGCATCGGTGGTGGCGGCGTCAACGCCGTCAACCGGATGATCGAGGTTGGACTCAAGGGCGTCGAGTTCATCGCGATCAACACCGACGCGCAGGCGTTGCTGATGAGTGACGCCGACGTCAAGCTCGACGTCGGCCGGGAACTGACCCGGGGGCTGGGCGCCGGGGCCAACCCGGACGTCGGCAAGAACGCCGCCGAGGACCACCGGGACGAGATCGAGGAGGTGCTCAAGGGCGCCGACATGGTCTTCGTCACCTGCGGCGAGGGTGGTGGCACGGGCACCGGCGGCGCCCCGGTGGTGGCCAACATCGCCCGCAAGCTCGGCGCGCTGACCATCGGCGTGGTCACCCGACCGTTCTCGTTCGAGGGCAAGCGCCGGCAGGTGCAGGCCGAGGCCGGCATCGAGGAGTTGCGCAACCAGTGCGACACCCTCATCGTCATCCCGAACGACCGGCTGCTCGCCCTGGGCGACCGGGGCATCAGCATGATGGACGCGTTCCGCCAGGCCGACCAGGTGCTGCTCTCCGGTGTGCAGGGCATCACCGACCTGATCACCACGCCGGGTCTGATCAACCTCGACTTCGCCGACGTCAAGAGCGTGATGAGCGGCGCCGGCAGCGCGCTGATGGGCATCGGCAGTGCCCGCGGCGACAACCGGGCGGTGGAGGCGGCCGAGGCGGCCATCTCCAGCCCGCTGCTGGAGCAGAGCATGGACGGCGCGCGTGGCGTGCTGCTCTCCATCGCGGGCGGGTCGGACCTCGGCCTGTTCGAGATCAACGACGCGGCCCAGCTGGTCACCGACGCGGCCCACCCGGAGGCCAACATCATCTTCGGGGCCGTCATCGACGACGCGCTGGGCGACGAGGTCCGGGTGACGGTGATCGCCGCCGGCTTCGACGGTGGTACGCCGTCCTACAAGCCGGCCGAGCCGTCCCGGCTGGCCGGATCGGCCCACGTGCCGTCCGCCGGGCCGACCTCGGCGCCCCCGGCGCCGCAGCCGACCCCCAGCCAGCCGGCCCGGCGGGTGCTCTTCGACGACGTGGACGTGCCCGACTTCCTGAAGAACGGATCCTGAGCGGGTTCATGATCGACGGATCCGACCCGGCGGTCAGCGCCCGCCGGGCACAACTCGACGCCAACCTCTCCGGGGTCCGGGACCGGATCGCCGCGGCCTGCGTCGCCGCCGGCCGGGACCCCGGCGAGGTGACGTTGATCGCGGTGACCAAGACCTACCCGGCCGGTGACGTGGCGCTGCTGGCCGACCTGGGCGTCACCGACGTGGGGGAGAACCGCGACCAGGAGGCCGCCGCCAAGGCCGCGGAACTCGCCGCCGCGGGCCTGGACCTGCGGTGGCACTTCGTCGGCCGGCTGCAGCGCAACAAGTGCCGTTCCGTGGTCGGTTACGCGGACGTGGTGCACTCGGTGGACAGCGCGCGGCTGGCGGTGGCGCTGGCCGAGGCGGCCGACCGGCGCGGCCGTACGGTGCAGGCGTTGGTGCAGGTGAGCCTGGACGGCGCGGCGGGCCGGGGCGGGGCGCTGGCCGGCGCGGCGGACCCGGAGCACGGACTCGCCGCGGTCACCGCCGCGGTCGCCGGTGCCGGGTCGCTGCGCCTGGCCGGCCTGATGGCGGTGGCCCCGCCGGACTGGCCGCCGGACCGGGCGTTCGCCCGGTTGGCCGAGATCGCCGCCGCGGTCCGCGCGGAACACCCGGCCGCGACCGTCCTGTCGGCCGGGATGAGCGGCGATCTCGAAGCGGCCGTCCGGCACGGCGCGACACATGTCCGGATCGGCAGCGCGTTGCTCGGAATGCGTCCTGCGCTGCGGTAGCCTGACGGCGACACCAAATTACATCAGTGTTGTTTGAGACCGGGTCCGGTGGGGCAGGGGATTCGGGCGCGGCGGGCGGTTCGACGTGCCGGGGGTTCGGACTCAGGCTGGTGGGCACGCGGTGTCCACGCGCGTGGACAGCGACGGCACCGGGGCGCGTGCCGCACGGCAGACGGAGGGGCGCGGCGATGGGTGCACTGCGCAAGGCGGGCGTCTGGCTCGGCCTCGTCGAGGAGGACGACGAGCGGGGCTACGACGACGACGGCGGCTACGACAAGCGCGGTTACGACAAGAGCGGGTACCGCGAGTCGCGGTACCGGCAGGGCCGGTACGCGGAGGAGTTCGCCGACGAGGACGACGATGCGGACGAGCCGCCGTCGGTGCCCCGGGCGCGGGCCGGCGACCGGGGCCGGCTGTCGGACCGTACCGCCGCGCGCCTGGACCCGGACCGCGGCGACACCGACCGGATGGACCGCCCGGAGCGGACCGACCGGGCCAGCGTGCGGTCGATCACGCGGCAGAGCGGCGCCGAGGGTTCCGCCGGCCTGTCGTACCAGACCCGGGACAACCTCGCTCTCGCCCCGCAGGTGCAGGTGCGGGAGCGGACCGTCCCGGTCGAGGAGGAGCAGCGGTACCAGATCACCACGCTGCACCCGACCACGTACCGCGAGGCGCGCACCATCGGTGAGCACTTCCGCGACGGCGTACCGGTGATCATCAACCTCACCGAGATGGACGAGGCGGACGCCCGCCGTCTGGTCGACTTCGCGGCCGGGCTCGCCTTCGGGCTGCGCGGTACGATCGAGCGCGTGACCAACCGGGTGTTCCTGCTCTCACCGGCCAACGTCCAGGTCACCGCGGAGGACAAGGCCAAGATCGCTGAGGGTGGGTTTTTCAGCCTGAGTTAGTCCGATCAAGGGGTTCCGCCTACCGTGCTCTCCGTCGTGTTCCAAATCCTGTATCTGCTCACCTACCTCTTTATTCTGACGCTTTTGGCCCGATTCGTCCTCAGCGCCGTCCTGCAGTACGGCCGGCGCTGGCAACCGGGTCGCGGAGCGTCGGCGGGACTGGAAACGGTGTGGAGCGTCACTGATCCGCCCCTCAAGGCGTTGAGGCGTGTGATCCCTCCACTGCGAATTGGTACCGTGAGCATCGACCTGGCCTCACTTGTGCTCCTGGTTATCCTGTTCGTGCTGATGGAGTTCGTGTTAAGGCGGTTGATCATCGGGTGAGCATCCGGTGCCCAAGCCCGCTACGCGGCCGCAACTGACCCGAGGAGTTTCGATGCCGCTGACCCCGGCCGACGTCCACAACGTCGCCTTCAAAAAGCCGCCGATTGGCAAACGGGGGTACGACGAAGAGGAAGTGGACGCGTTTCTGGACGAGGTCGAGCGCGAGCTCGCCCGTCTGATCGAGGAGAACAACGAACTGCGCGCCCAGGTGGAGCGCGGCGGTCGGGGCGGCGCGTCAGCCGGCCCGGGTGCCGACCCCCGGCTGGCCGCGGAGCTCAACGACGTCAAGACCCAGCTCGACCGGGCGCAGCGCGACAAGGCCGCGGCCGAGCAGGCGGCCCGGGCCATGCAGGCCGAGCTGGAGCAGGTGCGCTCGCAGGGCGGCCCGGTGGTGGGCGGCGACGGCGAGCAGCAGGCGCTCCGGGTTTTGATGATGGCCCAGCGCACCGCCGACGACCACGTCTCGGACGCCCGTCGCGAGGCGGACCAGCTGCTGTCCGACGCGCGGACCAAGGCCGAGGAGGTCACCCGCGAGGCGCGGGCCAAGGCCGACGCCCTCGAGCGGGACGCCCGGCAGCGGCACCAGGAGGCGATGGGTGGCCTGGACGCCAAGCGCACCGCGCTGCAGAAGCACATCGAGGAGCTCAAGCAGTTCGAGCGCGAGTACCGCACCCGGCTCAAGGCGTACCTGGAGAGCCAGCTGCGGGACCTCGACGGCCGTGGACAGGGTCTCGAGGTGGAGATGACGCGGACCGACGGCAATCGGTCCGGTGGCACCTCCGCGGGACTGGCCACGGCAGGGCTCGCCGGTTCGTACGGCGGAAGCCGGTCCGGGGCGCTCGAATCCGGCCGTTGATCCGTAGCGGCGTCGGACCTTCCACTTTCACAACTGTGCACGATGCGGCGGGGGTGAGCCGTGATAGTCGCTAGTCTGCTGCTCATCCTCGTCGCCGTCACACTCCTCGTGCTCGGCCTGGCCAACGGTTCGAGCGCGCTGCTGATCAGTTCCATCGCGGCCAGCCTGCTGGCCGCGGTGGCGCTCGTGGTGGGCGCCCGGCAGGCCGCGGCCGGCCGGATCGACCTCGACGGGCACGATCCGACGGCACGCGCCGACGACCGGACCCGTCCGCGCCGGTCCGCCGCCGAGGCGCCCACCGGCCCCTGGTCGGACGGTGCCTCGACCCCGTTCGCCGAGCCGGGCGGCTTCCCCGAGCCGGACGGCATGGTACCGGGCCAGCCCGAGCGGGGATCGCGTCCGGCCACCGCCCACCGCCCGGCCGAGCCGCCACCGACCACCGTGCACCCCGACGAGGTGCCGCCGGACGAACCGGCCGTGCAACCCGTCCCGCCGGCCGACGCCGCCCTGGTCGCCCGACTGGCCGCCACCGTCGTGGTGGTCGACGGCCGGCCGCGCTACCACCTGCCGGACTGCGGTCACCTGGCCGACCGAGACGGCGAGTCGCTGCCCGTACGCGAGGCCGTCGAGCTGGGTTTCACCCCGTGCGCCCGTTGCCGGCCGGACAGCGCCCTGCTGGCCGACGTCCGTCGAGCCTGAGCACCGGTCCGGTGGCGACTGGTCGCGTCCGCGGTCGGAAGAGCGGCACTTCCCCCGCCGGCCGGGCAACCGTGCCGCCCGCCGGGCCGACGGCCACGCCGACGTCCGGTGCCCGTACCCCGTCGGCGCAGGCCGCCGCGGCGCCGACCGTGGCCGTCCGGGTCCGGCCGGGCGCGGCCCGGGAGCGGGTCGGTGGCTGCGTGCCGGGACCGCACGGGCCGGCCCTGCTGATCGCGGTCAACGCCCCGCCGGTGGACGGCCGGGCCACCGAGGCGGCCCGCCGGGCCCTGGCCGCCGCCCTGGGGGTACGTCCGGCCACGGTCACCCTCCGGCTGGGCGCCGCGAGCCGGGACAAGGTCTTCCGGCTCGACGATCCACCGGCCGATCTCGCCGGCCGGCTGGACCGGTTGCGGGAGGGCACGGTGCGGTGAGGGGCGTCCGGGCGGGCCGGGGATGACCGCCGGGCTCGACACCGCGCTGCTGGTGGGCGCCGTCGTGCTGCTGGTGGCCGTGGCGGCGGTCCGGTTGTCCACCCGGCTCGGCGTGCCCAGCCTGCTGGTCTACCTGGCCCTCGGGATGGCCCTCGGCGAGGCCGGTCTGGGCATCGACTTCCACAACGTCGACCTGACCCGGTCGCTGGGCTTCTGCGCGCTGATCGTGATCATCGCCGAGGGTGGCCTGAGCGCCCGGTGGAGCACGCTGCGTCCGGTGCTCGGCCTGTCCGCCACGCTCTCCACCGTCGGCGTGCTGGTCAGTATCGCCGTGGTCGGAGTGGCGGTGCACCTGATGCTCGGCCTGGGGTGGCAACTGGCCCTGCTCTACGGCGCGGTCCTCTCGTCGACCGACGCGGCGGCCGTCTTCGCCACGCTGCGCCGGTTGCGGCTGCCACCCCGGCTGGTCGCCACGCTGGAGGCCGAGTCCGGCATGAACGACGCCCCGGTGGTGCTGCTGGTGGTGCTGCTGTCCACCCCGGCCGGCGGGCACCCGTGGTGGCAGGAGGTGTTGCTGGTCGGCTACGAGCTGGTGGCCGGCGCGGCGACCGGCTTCGTGGTCGGGATGGCCGGCCGGTGGACCCTGCGGCGGGCCGCCCTGCCCTCGTCGGGTCTCTACCCGATCGCGGCGGTCGGCCTCACCGTGCTGGCCTACGCCGCCGGCGCGTCGCTGCACGCGTCCGGTTTTCTGGCCGTCTACGTCGCCGGGGTGGTGCTGGGCAACGCCCGGCTGCCGCACCGGCAGGCGATCCTGGGGTTCGCCGACGGGCTGGCCTGGGTGGCCCAGATCGGCCTGTTCGTGATGCTCGGCCTGCTGGCCACGCCGGCCCGGCTCGGCGAGGCGTTGCTGCCGGCCATCGTCGCCGGTCTGGCCCTGGTCTTCCTGGCCCGGCCGCTGTCGGTGCTGGTGTCGGCGACACCGTTCCGGTTGCCCCTGCGCGAGCAGGCGTTCCTGTCCTGGGCCGGGCTGCGGGGGGCGGTGCCGATCGTGTTGGCCACCATCCCGCTGTCGGTGCACCTGCCGGGCGCGAACCGGCTGTTCGACGCCGTCTTCGTCCTGGTGGTGATCTTCACCCTGGTGCAGACCGGTACGCTCCGGCCGGTCGCCCGCCGGCTGGCCGTGACGGCGCCCGCCGAGGCGACCGAGGTGCGGGTGGAGACGGCACCGCTGGAGCGGATGGGCGCCGACCTGTTGCAGTTGGAGATCCCGCCCGGTTCCCGGCTGGCCGGCGTGCACGTGGACGAACTGCGGCTGCCGGTCGGCGCGTCGGTGACCCTGGTGCTCCGGGACGGTACGGGCTTCGTGCCGGCGCCGGACACCCGGTTGAAGCGGGGCGACAGTCTGTTGATCGTCGCCACCGTCGAGGTCCGGGACGCCGCCGAACGCCGGCTGCGGGCGGTCAGCCGGCGGGGTCGGTTGGCCCGCTGGTTCGGGGAGTACGGCGGCGGTGATGCCGAATGATCTGCTAGCGTGCGCTTTGCCCGCTTTAGGAGATATTTCGGCCTGAAACATGACAGAGCGGTGCGGCATGTTGTCGGACGTCTGTACGTTCCGTATTCTTGCCAACCTCCGGAGTGCACGGCGTCCCCGCCGTGCACCTTTCACAACCGGGGGACGCCACGGTCCGACGGACGGGTTCCGCGGGCCGGGCGGCCACCACGAGACCTGGTCGACCGGCCCGTCCGGCCGACCGGCGGACGGAACCGGTCCCGCTCGTCGAGCGGACCCGCCGGCCCGGCCGCAGTGTTGCGGGATCCACGGTCCACCGCCGACGTACCGGGGATCCCGTTCAGGCACCGCCGACCACCGCGGGGACCCGCGGGCAAGGGAGCGACGATGGCGAAGTCAGCAGACACCAAGACCGCCGGCCGCAAGCCCGGGGCGCGGGCCACCCGTACCGCAGCGGAGACCGAGAAGATCCGGGCCGCCCTGGCGGCCCGCCGGGAGGAACTGCGCGGCGAGTACGATCAGACGCTGAGCGAGATCACCGAGTTGCAGCGCGACCGGCTGACCGACTCGGCCGGGGACGACCAGGCCGACACCGGCACCAAGACGTTCGAGCGCGAGCAGGAGATCTCCCTCGCCAACAGCATCCTTGAACGGATCAACCAGGTGGAGCGGGCGCTGGAACGCCTCGACGAGGGCGGTTACGGCTGGTGCGAGCGGTGCGGCAACCCGATCCCGGTGGAGCGGCTCGCCGCCTTCCCGTCGGCCACCCTGTGCGTGACGTGCAAGCAGCTGGAGGAGAGACGCTGACCGTCGATGGGGAGCCGATGACCGGAGCACCACCCGCCAGTTCCGACACCGCGCAGCCGGGCACCGGTGCCAACCGGCGCAAAGCGGTCATCATCCTCGCCATGACGGCAGTGCTGGTGCTGCTCGCCGACCTCGGCACCAAGCAACTCAGTCTCAGCAACCTCACCGAGGGCGAGCCGGTGCGGTTGCTCGGCGGCGCGGTCTACCTCAGCCTGACCCGCAACAGCGGGGCGGCCTGGAGCATCGGTTCCGACTACACCTGGGTCTTCCCGCTGATCACCGTGGTGGTGGTCGGCTGGATCGTCTGGATGGCCGGCAAGCTCCGGTCGGTGCCCTGGGCGCTGTCGCTCGGCCTGGTGCTGGGCGGCGCGCTCGGCAATCTCACCGACCGGCTCTTCCGCGCGCCGGGGGTGCTCCTCGGGCACGTGGTCGACATGGTCAGCGTGTTCGGCCCGTACGGCGAACGGTTTCCGGTGTTCAACCTCGCCGACAGCTCGCTGGTCTGCGGGGTGACGCTGGCGATCCTGCTGGAGCTGACCGGCCGGCAGCGCGACGGCACCCGGCTCGACCATCGCTCGGCCGCACCGACGGAGGCCGCCGGCTCGGGCCGGGACGGCGGCTCCGGCCGGGACGCCGGGCCGGCCGGGTTCGCCGAGGCCACCGACGCGCGCCCCGACCGGCGGGACCGGGCATGACCGCCACGTACGGTGCCGGGCCCGCCCGCCCGGCCGGTGACCAGCGCTCGTTGCCGGTGCCCGACGGGCTGGACGGGATGCGGCTCGACCAGGCGGTTTCCCGCCTGTTCGGGCTCTCCCGCACGGTCGCGGCCGCCCTCGTCGAGGCCGGCGACGCCCTGGTCGACGGGGTGCCGAGACCGAAATCCGACAAGGTGCACGCGGGGGCCTGGCTGGAGGTGACCCTGCCCGCCCCGGCCACCGCCGTGGCCGTGGTCCCGCAGGCGGTGCCCGGGCTGCGGGTGGTCTTCGCCGACGACGACATCGTGGTGGTCGACAAGCCGGTCGGGGTGGCCGCGCACCCGAGCCCGGGCTGGACCGGCCCGACCGTGGTGGGTGGCCTGGCCGCGATCGGACACACCATCGCCACCAGCGGCGCCGCCGAGCGGCAGGGGGTCGTGCACCGCCTCGACGTGGGCACCACCGGCGTCATGGTGGTGGCCAAGAGCGAGCAGGCCTACAGCGTCCTCAAGCGCGCCTTCAAGGAGCGCACCGTGGAGAAGCGGTACCACGCCGTCGTCCAGGGGCACCTCGACCCGCTGCGCGGCACCATCGACGCGCCGATCGACCGGCACCCCAACCACGACTGGCGGTGGGCCGTCGTCTCGGACGGCAAGCCCAGCGTCACGCACTACGACACGATCGAGGCGTTCCCCTCGGCCAGCCTGGTCGACGTACGGCTGGAGACCGGGCGCACCCATCAGATCCGGGTGCACTTCTCCACCCTGCGGCACCCGTGCGTGGGCGATCTCACCTACGGCGCCGATCCCACCCTCGCGGCCCGGCTCGGGCTGTCCCGGCAGTGGCTACATGCCCGATCACTCGGTTTCGTACACCCCCGTACGGCGGAAGAGGTCCGGTTCGTCAGCGACTACCCTGACGACTTGGAGCACGCGCTCACCGCCCTGCGCGACTGAGCGACCGGCTACCACCACCGTCCGCCCGATAGGGGGAGTTCATCCCGTGCGCGCCGGCGAGTTGCTGCGACAGCTGGATCGACGACTACTGCCCCCGTTGGCCCGGGGCATGATCCGCCTCGGGCAGGGGCGGATCCGGCTGCAGGTGCTGACCGGCACCGCGCTGCTGTCCTCGGTCGCGGTGCTGGTGACCGCGGTGTGGGCGGCGGACCGGCGGCCGGTCGGCGACCCGTCGGTCGGCGACGTGACCCGGGTCGGGGTGTCCGACGGTCAGTCCATCCCCGGCTACGTCGCGTCCAGTCGGGAGCGGTTGCGGGCGCTGCTCGCCGCCCCGCCGACCGGACCGGAGACCGAGACGTACGCGCTGGTCACGATGGCCGCGTACCTGGCGCCGGAGCGGTTGACCCCGGCGCTGGGCGGGGTGGCGGTGTCCGAGGTGTTCAGTCGGGTCCGGCTGCCCGACGTACAGACCCAGATCGTGCGCATTCCGGCGCTGACCGTGCCGGACGACGTCCTCGCCGGGATGGCCGAGTTGGCCGACCGGAAGGACCGGGAGGCGCGGGACTACCAGCGGCGCAGCGCGGCGGTCACCGGTGACGGCGAGCACGAACGCCGGATGCGCGCCTACTACACCAGCGGGGCGCGGGTGGCGGAGCAGGAGGCGACCGCGTACCGGTCGCGCTGTTCCTGCGTGTACGCGGCGGTGGTGCGGGCGGACCCGGCCGTGCTGAGCCGGATGGCGGCCCGCCCCGAGGTCCGGGTGGTCGACCCGGCGCCCGAGGTGAGCCGGCTGGACCGGGCGGTGTTCACCCCGCCGCTGCCGGAGCAGCAGGACGTCGTCCGGCCGCCGGCCGACACCGGCCTGCCGTCCGCGTCCGACGGCGGAGCGGCCCCGCTGGTCCCGCCGGGTACCGGACCGTACCCGGGCACCTGGCCGTATCCGGGCACCGGGTCGTACCCGGTACCCGGGACCGGCGAACCGTCCGGCAGCGGATCCGTACCGGTTTCGCCCGGTGACCCGACGCCCGGTGACCCGACGCCCCGCGGGTCGAGTCCCGGCACCAGCAGCCCGGAACCGACCGACAGTGCCGGGGCGACCACGCCGGCCGGTGACTCCTCACCCCGGTTCGGCACCGATTCTCCGCCGCCGCCGTCCTCCGGACCGCCATCGACGGGGTCGTGACCTGCGGGTTTCTCCGCTCATCGACGACGGTGAAATCGGCTGGCGACCGTGGCGTGCCCAGTCGGGTGTGGCCCGAATAGGGTTTCCTTCGTAGCCTGTGAGGCATAACCGAAGTCGCTGGGAGGACGAGCCGTGGACGGCACCGAGACCGGCTGGAGCCGGCCTGCGGAACCAGCACCGCGCTGGCGCGCGTTGCTGGACCGGGCACGGCTCGGCGGCCGCAACGGTGAGCAGGCCGATCCGGGCGGCCGCCGGGCCGACGACGGCGTGCCGCCGGACGCCGGCGAGCCCGCCGGCCGACGGTCGGGTGGCAACGGGACGGGTCGGGGGGCCTTCGGGGCGCCCGACGACGAGGACTACCTGGCAGACCTGCGCCGGCCGTACGGGCCGGACCCGTTCGGCGGCGGCCGCCAGGTTCCGGAGCAGCGGCGCGGCGGTGACCGGCCCGCGCCACCGCCGGCCGGGCGGGGCGGGTATCCCGCCGAGTACCGCTTCGCGCCGGACGGCGGCCAGCCGGACCCGGCCGAATCCCGCTACGCGGCCCTGGAGAGCGACTACCCGCGATCCGGGGAGTCCCGGTACGCGGCCCTCGATCCCGGCTACGTCCCGCCGGAGTCCGGCTACCCCGGCCCCACGAACCCCGCGGGGGAGTCCCGCTACCGAGGGCTGGGACCGCAGGGGTACGCCGCCCCGCCGCCCGCTCCGCCCGTCCCGCCACCGGTGGTGCCACCGTCGGTCCCGCTCGCCCCGCCGGTGCCGCCACCGCCGGTGGTGGCGCGACCGCTCGCCCCGCCGTCCGCACCGATCGCCCGGCCCGGCGCCGATCCGATCGCCCGGCCCGGCATCGACCCGGTCGGTCGGCCCGGCGCCGATCCGATCGCCCGGCCCGGCATCGACCCGGTCGGTCGGCCCGGCATCGACCCGGTCGGTCGGCCCGGCCCGGATCCGGTCGGTCGGCCCGGCGCCGACCCCTCGGTCGCCGGCAGGGCCACCGTCGGGCGGGTCACCAGCGCCCGGCCCACCCCCGAGGCCGGCTTCTCCCGGCCCGGGTCCTGGCGGCGCGGGCGGGCCGAGAGCGAGACCGAACGGGCCATCGGTGTCCTGCGCCGGGAGATCGGCGGGCCACGGGTGGTCGCCTTCGCCAACCCCAAGGGCGGGGTGCACAAGACCACCGCCACGGTGCTCGCCGCGGCCACCATCGGCAGCGTGCGGGGCCAGGGCGTGGTCGCCTGGGACGACAACGAGTTGCGCGGCACGTTGGGCCTGCGGGCCGGCAGCGCCCGGCACGCCCGGACCATCCGGCACCTGATCGCCGACCTGGTGATGATCGAGGCGAGCCAGGGCGCGGAGCTGACCGCGCGGTTGGACGACTTTCTCCGGCACGCCGCCGACGGCTCGTACGACGTGCTCGCCGGCGAGGAGACGCCGAGCTTCGCCAACCGGCTCGACCAGCACACCGTCCGGCGGGTGCTCGATCTGCTGCGCCGCACCCACCAGGTGATCTGCGTCGACACCGGCAACAACGTGGAGAGCGCCAACTGGCAGACCGTGCTGCGGGCGGCCGACCAGCTGGTGGTCACCACCGTGCCGCGCGAGGACGCCGCCTTCACCGCCGACTGGATGCTCGACGTGCTGCACGAGACCGGGCTGAGCGACCTCGCCGACAACGCGGTGACCCTGTTGTCCTGCCCGACGCCGGGTCGCTCGCCGCTGCTCGGTGACCTGGAACGGCACTTCGCGACGCGGACCCGGGCGGTGGCCGTGGTGCCCTACGACCCGGCGCTGGAGACTGGCTCGTCGATCGAGTACGGGCAGTTGCAGCCGGCCACCAAGGACGCCTGGTACCGGGCCGCGTCGATGATCATCGAGCCGTTCGCGCGCTGACCGTCGGCTTCGGGCTCGGCGTCAGCGTCGGCGTCGGCGTGGGAGCGGCCGGTGACCCGGTCGCGGCGGGTCGCATCGGAACGGCGGGGCGACCCGCCGAATGATCCGGCACCGCGGGCGGGTTCGGCGAGCCGCAGCCGTGCAGCCGGCCGTACTTCGAACAACCACCGCCGATCAGCCGTTTGGTCTGCGCGATCCAGGCGAAGTACCCGGTGTGGTCCCGTCGGCTGACCGGCATGTAACGGTCCGCGGTGGCCGACCCGGCCGACGCCAGCACCAGCAGCAACGGCACCAGCAGCAGGGCCATTGGAACCGGCCGCCGCGTCGCGGGCGCCGCCGCCAGCCGCTCCCGGACGGCGGTGACCGCGTAGCGCAGGGCGAACCCGGTGAGCAGCAGCAGGCAGTAGAGCAGCACCATGGTGGTCCGCGGGTAGAGCCGTACGGTCTGGGTGGCCCACTGTTCGCTGGCCAGCCACATCCGCAGGAACCAGGCGCTCGCCGCGCACAGGCCCAGGGTGACCACGGCGGTCCGGCGCCAGCCCAGCCAGAGCGCGACGCCGAGTCCGATCACGAGCCCGATGGTGAACAGGCCGACCCCGCCGAGTTCGCCCAGCGGCGGCCAGACCGTCCCGACGTCCGCCGGCCGGTCGTTGCGCCACATCGCGATGTAGGCCGGCTCGGTGCTGGTGTCGAAGTAGAAGTAGGCGTCCGAGGTGCCACCGGTCGACGCGAGCAGCCCGCGCAGGTGCACCCAGCTCACCACGAGGAACGCGGCCAGCGCGGCGACCGCGGTGGCCACCGTCGGACGGGTACCGGTCCGCCACGGCGCGAGCAGCGCGAACGCCAGCAGCGCGCCGGGCGCGCACCAGACGAACCAGCCGGAGTAGAGCAGGAAGAGCAGACCCAGGCCGGCGCCGAAGGCGGCGCCGAGGGCGACCGCCCGGCCGGTGCGCCGGCCGGCACCGCGCCGTACGAGGTGCAGGAACCAGACCAGGACCGGCACCAGCATCACCAGGGTGATCTGCGGGTACGGCTTGACCGGTTCGATGAATGGCAGCATGGCGACCACCCCGACGCCCAGCGCCCACACCGGCCGCATGGTGCCCCGCCAGGCCAGGTACGCGGCCGGCCCGAACAGGGCGGTGCCGACCACCTGGATCTCCTTGAGCGCGTATGCCAGCGGTTCGCCGCCCAGTCGGGACCAGCCCCAGATCAGGTAGAGGATGACCGGCGGGTAGTGGGCCGGCACGCTCTCGCCCCGGCGCATCATTTCGATCCAGGAGCGGATCCAGTCGTAGTCCCCACCGCCGGCCCACAGGCTCCACGGGGTGTCCCGCAGTGCGACGTCGATCCCGCCGGCCACCAGCCCGGTGGTCAGGCCGGCCACCGCGGCGCAGCCCAGCGCCACGGCGTGTGCCCGGCCGGCCGGACCGGCGTACCGGTGCGCCAGCAGCAACGCGACCACCAGCACGGCGGCCAGCGCGGCGAACCGGAACTGCAGGGCGGCCAGGCCGGCGACCTGACCCCGGCGGTCCAACGGGTCGACGTCGATGTTCCGGGCCCACAGCGTGAACAGCAGCGCGCAGCCGACGCTGACCGCCACCTCGGCGGCGTACCGGCCGACCCGGCCGGCCGGCCGCCGGGCCGTGGTCGCCGGTCCGTCCGAGGCCGGCGGCCGACCCGGGACCGGCGGGGTGGGCCGTCGGCCCGCCGGGCGGCGCCGGGACAGGAACCGGGTCGCGGTCATGCTCTGCGCCTCCACCGTGGGTCGCCAGCAGTCCCGCTCAACGTAACGGCACGGTGACTCCCCGTGCGGTAGGCGGGGGTCGTCGGCGAGCCGGCCCGGTCACCGCCGGGGTTCCGGGCGGTCGGTGGATCCGCCCCACACGATCCCCGGCGGACCTGACAGGATCATCGGGTGAGCACGGTAGACCCCGAACCCGACGCGACGCGCGTCCCCGCCGAGCACCCCCACCCGGGCCCGTCGGCCACGGAACGGCCGGTGTCGCCGGTCGGGGAACACCCGGTGGCGCCGGCCGGGCCGGGGCGACCGCGCCGGCCGGGTCGTACGCTCGCCGTCGGTGCCGCCGCGACCGCCGCGCTGATCGCCCTGGGCGCGCTGCTCGGCCTGGTCTGGTCGCTGGCCGCCCCCGGGGTGGAGGTGGTCAAGACCGAGCGCGGCATCTTCCCGACCAGCCCGGAGCCCGAGGGTTTCGTCGCCTCGGACGGCTGGTTCACCCTGCTCGGCCTCGGTTTCGGCATCCTCGCGGCGATCGCGCTGTGGCTGCTGTTGCGCCGCCACCGTGGGCCGGTGGGCATGCTGGCGTCGGCCCTCGGTGGGCTCGGCGCCGCCGTGGTGGCCTGGCAACTGGGCCGCCGGATCGGGCTCGGCGAGTACGAGCACCTGAAGGCGACCGCCGCCGTCGGGCAGGTCTTCGTCAAGCCACCCGACCTGCGGGCCGGTGGTTTCGTCTGGCTGTACGACGTGCTGCCGGTGATCCGGGGCGACCTGCTGATGCCGGCCTTCGGCGCGGTGGTGACGTACACCCTGTTGGCCGGCTGGTCGCGGTGGGCGTCGTTGCGTCCGGAGCCGGAGCCGGAGCCGGAGCCGGAGCCGACCGATCCCGACTGGCTCCCGCCCGTTCCGCCCGCCTCGATCACCCCGCCGGCTCCGGCGGCCCCCGCACCGAACCCGGCGGGCGGTCCGCCGCACCCGCCGACGAGCCCGTCGTCCCCGCCGGCCGGCTGAGGCGCCTCGGGCGCGGTCAGTTGGGGCTGGCCGGATGGGCCAGCTCGCTCAGCGGCATCGGCACCGCCCGGACCTGCCGCAGCAACGCGATCTCCCGGTTCAGCAGCCGCAGTTCGGCTGCCAGCCGACCGGCGGTGTCCGGCACGGCCAGCAGCCGTTGCCGGTCGGCCAGGGTGAGCGCGGCGGTCGCGGCGACCAGGTGGGACAGCACGGTCGGGTCGTCCGGCAACTGCTCGCTGTTCTCCTGGGGCTCCTGACGGATCGGGCTCTCCCGGGGCTCCTGGCGGACCAGGCCATCCTGGGGCTCCTGACGGATCAGGCCCAGGTACTGCCGGAACACCGCCAGGACGCGCGGGGCGAGCCGGTCGGCGAGCTCCTCCTGGCCGGTTGGCTCGGGCAGCCAGCGCACCGCGGCGGTCAGGTACGGCGTCGACTCCTCGTCCACCTCGGTGAGCTGGAACCGGCGACGGCCCACGGTGACGATGTCGAACCGGCCGTCCGGCAGCTCGGTCACCTTCCGCAGTTCGGCGGTGCAGCCGACGTCGTGCAGGGCGACCGGCGACCGGTCGGCGACCGTCGCGGCGGCCCCGGCCGCGGGCTGCGGCTCGGCGCCGGACCGGATCGCCACCACCCCGAACTCGCGGGGCGTGCCCGTCGGCAGGCCGACCAGGTGCCGGACCAGTTCCCGGTATCGCTCCTCGAAGATGTGCAGCGGCAGCACCAGGCCGGGGAAGAGCACCGTCCCGAGGGGAAAGATCGGTAGCCGCGGATCCACTGGTCGAGCCTATCTTCCCGGCGCCAGGGTGGCCCGACTCACCGTCCCGACCGCTGGACGACCCGCCTCCGGTCCACCCGCCGCCGCCTAGACTTGCCACCGTGTTGAACCGGATCGACCTGCGCGGCGGCGCGCGTGACCCGCGTGGCCTGCTGCCCCGTGCCCAACTCGACGTCTCGGTGGCGGTGGAACGGATCCGCCCGCTCGTCGAGGCGGTACGCGAGCATGGCTTCCCGGCGATCCGCGAGGCCACCGAGCGGTTCGACGGCGTCCGGGTCGACCGGCTGCGGGTGCCGGCCGAGGCGATCGCCGACGCGCTGCGCACCCTCGACCCGGACGTCCGGGCCGCGCTGACCGAGTCGATCACACGGGCCCGGCGGGTGCACGCCGACCAGCGGCGGGTCGACCACACCACCCAGGTGGTGCCGGGCGGCACGGTCACCGAGCGCTGGCTCCCGGTGGACCGGGTCGGCCTGTACGTGCCGGGCGGCCTGGCCATGTACCCGTCCACCGTGGTGATGAACGTGGTCCCCGCCCAGGTGGCCGGGGTCCGGTCGTTGGTGGTGGCGAGCCCGCCGCAGCGGGACAACGACGGGTTGCCCGACCGGCGGGTGCTGGCCGCCTGCGGCCTGCTCGGTGTCGACGAGGTCTACGCCGTCGGCGGCGCCCAGGCGATCGCGATGCTGGCGTACGGCTCGACCACCAGCGCCGACGCCGACCGACCCGTCGACGCCGCCGGCCCGGACGGTGTCGGCGCCGACCGGTGCGCGCCGGTGGACATGATCACCGGGCCGGGCAACATCTGGGTCACCGCGGCCAAGCGGCTGCTGCGGGGCGTGGTCGGCATCGACGCCGAGGCCGGCCCCACCGAGATCGCCATCCTGGCCGACGACACCGCCGACCCGGCGCACGTCGCCGCCGACCTGATCAGCCAGGCCGAGCACGACCCGCTGGCGGCCAGCGTGCTGGTCACGCCGTCGACGGAGCTGCTCGACGCGGTCGAGCGGGAGCTCTCCCGCCAGGTCGCCGCCACCAAGCACACCGAACGGGTACGCACCGCCCTGACCGGCGAGCAGAGCGGCGCGGTCCTGGTCGACGACCTGGCCGCCGGGTTGCTGGTGGTCGACGCGTACGCCGCCGAGCACCTGGAGATCCAGACCCGGGACGCCCGCGACTGGGCACTGCGGGTACGCAACGCGGGCGCGATCTTCGTCGGGCCGTACGCGCCGGTGTCACTGGGCGACTACTGCGCCGGGTCCAACCACGTCCTGCCCACCGGGGGCTGCGCGCGGCACTCGTCCGGGTTGTCGGTCCAGTCGTTCCTGCGCGGCATCCACCTGGTCGAGTACGACGAGGCGGCGCTGCGCGAGGTCGCCCCGCACGTGGTCACCCTCGCCACGGTCGAGGACCTGCCGGCGCACGGCCAGGCGGTCCGGGCCCGGTTCCCGGTGGGCTCGGCATGACCGAACGCACCGAGCGCAGCGAGGGCCGTGCGGGCATGCCCGGTCGGTTCGGCATGACCGAACGCACCGAGCGCAGCGAGGGCCGTGAGGGCATGCCCGGTCTGCTCGGCATGACCGGGCTGGACGACCTGCCGCTCCGTGACGACCTGCGCGGGCGCAGCCCGTACGGCGCGCCGCAGCTCGACGTGCCGGTGCGGCTGAACACCAACGAGAACTCGTACCCGGTGCCCGAGTCGGTGGTGGCCGCCATCGCCAAGGCGGTCGGTGCCGAGTTGCGCGACCTCAACCGGTACCCGGACCGGGACGCCCTGGCGCTCCGCGCCGACCTCGCCGAGTACCTCGGCCACGAGCTGACCACCGCGCACGTCTGGGCGGCGAACGGCTCCAACGAGGTGCAGCAGCAACTGCTCCAGGCGTTCGGTGGGCCGGGCCGCACCGCGCTGGGCTTCACCCCGGCGTACTCCATGCACCCGCTGCTGGCGCTCGGCACCGGCACCGGCTGGGTGCCGGCCACGCGTGGCGCGGACTTCGGCCTGACCGCCGCGGACGCGGTCGCCCAGGTCCGCGAGCACCGGCCGGACGTGGTCTTCCTCTGCTCGCCGAACAACCCGACCGGCACCGCCCTGGACCCGGACGTGGTGGCGGCGGTGCTGGCCGCCGCGCCCGGCATGGTGGTGGTCGACGAGGCGTACGCCGAGTTCGCCCGGCCCGGGACGGCCAGCGCCCTGACGCTGCTGCCCCGCCACCCGCGGCTGGTGGTGACCCGGACGATGAGCAAGGCGTTCGGCTTCGCCGGTGGCCGGCTGGGCTACCTCGCGGCGGACCCGGCGGTGGTGGACGCGGTGCAGCTGGTCCGGCTGCCCTACCACCTGTCGTCCCTCACCCAGGCCGCCGCCCGGGCCGCCCTGGCCCACCGGGACGCCCTGCTCGGCACCGTCGAGGCGATCAAGGAACAACGCGACCGGATCGTCCGGGAACTGCGTCGCTCCGGCCGTCGGGTGGCCGACAGCGACGCCAATTTCGTACTGTTCGAGGTGGCCGGCGATCAACAGGCGACCTGGCGGACCCTGCTGGAGCGCGGCGTGCTGGTCCGCGACGTCGGCCTGCCCGGCTGGCTGCGGGTCACCGCGGGCACGGCGGCCGAGACGGACGCATTCCTGGCAGCGATGGAGTCGATGTGAGCGCGAGAAACGACGGTTCGCGGGCGATCCGCGTGACGCCCGGCCGACCGGCCGCCCCGGGCCGGCCACAGCGGGCCGCGGACCGGTTGACCGCCCCGGACGTGGGCCACCGCACGGCCCGGGTCGAGCGGACCACCACCGAGACCAAGGTGCTGGTCGAGCTGGACCTCGACGGCAGCGGCAACGCCGACATCAGCACCGGGGTCGGCTTCTTCGACCACATGCTGAACCAGATCGCCCGGCACGGCGGGTTCGACCTGACCGTCGAGACCGTCGGCGACCTGGAGATCGACGCGCACCACACCATCGAGGACACCGCGATCGCGCTGGGCGCCGCGTTCACCGAGGCGCTCGGCGACAAGGCCGGCATCCGGCGGTACGGCTCGGCCACCATCCCGATGGACGAGGTGCTGGTCCGGGCCGCCGTGGACGTCTCCGGCCGGCCGTACGTGGTGCACGACGAACCGGCGCTGGCGCCGTACGTCGGGCCGGTGTATCCCACCAGCATGACCCGGCACATCTGGGAGTCGTTCGGCCAGGCGGCCCGGCTCACCCTGCACGTGGAGGTGCTGCGGGCGGCCCGGCCGGGCGGTCACCCGGACGCGCACCACGTGGTGGAGGCGCAGTTCAAGGCGGTCTCCCGGGCGTTGCGCGAGGCGGTGGCGATCGACCCCCGCGCGGTCGGCGTGATCCCCAGCACGAAGGGAGCCCTGTGATGTCCGCGGTGCTGCCGGTGGCGCTGTTCGCGCTGGCCGGGGTGCTCGCCGGTGGGGTGTGGTCGACGCTGCGGCAGGGCGCCCCGAAGGTGCTGACCGGGCTGCTGGCCGTCCTCACCCTGCTGGCCGCCGCCGGTGGGGTGCTCTGGCTGATGCCGCAGGACGGCTGATGACCACCGATTCCGCCCGGGCGACCGCCGGTGTCCGGCCCCGGGTCGTGGTGCTCGACTACGGGTCCGGCAACCTGCGCTCCGCCGAACGGGCGCTCGCGCGGGCCGGCGCCGAGGTCACCGTCACCGCCGACCTGACCGCCGCCGCCGCGGCCGACGGCCTGGTGGTGCCCGGCGTCGGCGCGTACGCCGCCTGCATGGCCGGCATCGACGCGCTGCGGGCCGGGCCGGTGATCGCCGACCGGGTCGCCGCGGGTCGCCCGGTGCTGGGCATCTGCGTCGGGATGCAGGTCCTCTTCGAGTACGGCGAGGAGCACGGCGTGGTCAGCAAGGGCCTCGGCCTGCTCCCCGGCGGGGTGACCCGGCTCGCCGCCCGGCGGCTGCCGCACATGGGCTGGAACACGGTCGACGTGCCGCCCGCCTCCCGGCTGCTCGCCGGCCTGCCCGCCGACGGCCGGTTCTACTTCGTGCACTCGTACGCCGCCACCGAGCCGGCCGGGCTCGTCGCCGCGGGCGCGCTGGTGACCACCGCCACCCACGAGACGTCGTTCGTGGCGGCCGTCGAGCGGGGGCCGCTGTCGGCCGCCCAGTTCCACCCGGAGAAGTCGGCGGACACCGGCGCCCTGCTGCTGCGCAACTGGCTGGCCCACCTGTGAGCGGCCGCTCGACACCGATGCCGAGTTGTCAGTCTTGGACAGGTTCTGTTCGAGCCGAACAGAACCTGTCCAAGACTGACTGGCGATGGCGGTCGGGGACGCTGCGGTGAGCAAGGAGCGGGCGCGGTTGCGGGCGGCCCGGCAGGCCGAGGCCGAGCGGCAGCGGGCGGCCCGGGCGCGCAAGTCGGCCCGTCGGGCGCGGCGCCGGGCGGTGCTGAGCCGGCTCGTCCCGCAGTTGCCGGACCGGCGTACCGGTCGGATCGGCCGGCGCAGCCGGGGCGAGCGCGCCGGAATCCTCGCCGGGGCGTTGGTGGCGCTGGCGGCGATCTGGTTGCTGGTCGACGAGCTGGCGCTGCGGATCGTGCTGGTCGTGCTGCTGGTCCTGGCCCTCCCGGCGGTCGTCGTGCTCGTCCTGGGCCGCCGCACCTGACCGGCCCCCGACCGCCCGCTGACCGGCAGCCGCCCGACCAACCGACAGCAGACCCCGCCCGACCACCCGCTCCGGCGGGACCATCCGAGACAGGAGACCCGAGTTGAGCCTCACCCTGCTTCCCGCCGTGGACGTCGCCGACGGCCGGGCGGTACGCCTGGTCCAGGGCGCCGCCGGCAGCGAGACCAGTTACGGCGACCCGCTGGAGGCGGCGCTCGCCTGGCAGCGGGACGGCGCGACCTGGATCCACCTGGTCGACCTGGACGCCGCCTTCGGCCGCGGCTCGAACGCCCACCTGCTCGCCGACGTGGTGCGCCGGCTCGACGTGGCGGTGGAACTGTCCGGCGGCATCCGGGACGACGAGTCGCTGTCCGCGGCGCTGGGCACCGGCGCGGCCCGGGTGAACATCGGCACCGCGGCGCTGGAGGATCCTGCCTGGTGCGACCGGATCGTCGGCGAGTACGGCGACCGGGTCGCCATCGGGCTGGACGTACGCGGCCGGACCCTGTCGGCGCGGGGCTGGACCCGGGACGGCGGTGACCTGTTCGAGGTGCTGGCCCGGCTGGACAAGGCCGGCGCCCAGCGGTACGTGGTCACCGACATCACCAAGGACGGCACCATGCGCGGGCCGAACCTGGACCTGCTGCGCGAGGTCTGTGCCCGTACCGACGCGCCGGTGATCGCCTCCGGCGGCGTGTCGACGCTGGACGACCTGCGGGCGCTGGCCGCTCTGGAGCCGATCGGTGTGGAGGGGGTCATCGCCGGCAAGGCCCTCTACGCCGGCGCGTTCACCGTGGCCCAGGCGCTGGAGGTGCTGGCCGAGCGCTGACCGGGCCCGGTCCGTGGTCCGGGGCACTTAAGTTGTGCGCAATTGAATTGCGAGCTACGGTTCGGGCATGGACGACGACCTCGCGCTGCGCCGACAGGCGTGTTTCGCGCTCTACGCGGCCTCCCGCGCGGTCACCGACGTCTACCGGCCGATCCTCGACGAGCTGGGCCTGACCTACCCGCAGTATCTGGTCCTCCTCGTGCTCTGGGAGCGGCCCGACAGCACGGTCACCGTCAAGTCGCTCGGCGCGGAGCTGGAGCTGGACTCCGGCACCCTGTCGCCGCTGCTCAAGCGCCTGGAGGCGGCGGGTCTGGTGACCCGGCAGCGGTCCGCCCGCGACGAACGCAGCGTCGAGGTCGGGCTCACCGCGGCGGGTCGGGCGCTGCGCGACCGGGTCGAGTCCGTGCCCCGGCGGGTCGCCGCGGCGACCGGGCTCACCCTCGACGAACTGGTCGCCCTGCGCGACACCCTCACCCGGATCACCGGGGCGATCCACCAGCAGCGCGATCCGGGCCACCAGCTACGAAAGGGGAAGTGACCACCATGCAGGTGCTCTACACCGCGTCCGCGTCGGCCACCGGCGACGGCCGGGACGGCCACGTCCGTACCTCCGACGGGACGTTCGACCTGGACGTCGCGGTGCCCAAGGAAATGGGCGGCGCCGGTGGCGCGACCAACCCCGAGCAGCTCTTCGCCGCCGGGTACGCGGCCTGTTTCCACTCGGCGCTGCGCCTGGTCGCCCGCCGGGCCAAGGCCGACGTGACCGGTTCGACGGTGACCGCCGAGGTGGGCATCGGTCTGAACGGGGACGGCGGCTTCGGCCTCACGGTGGCGCTCGTGGTGGGGCTGCCCGGCGTCGAGCGGTCGGTGGCCGAGGAGCTGACGGCCCAGGCGCACCAGGTCTGCCCGTACTCGAACGCGACCCGCGGCAACATCGACGTCGCGCTCCGGGTGGACCGGACGGCCTGAACCGACCGACCCGACCGGCACATCCGGCGCGACCGGACGACTCGGGCCGGCGCCGGCCCGGAACAACGATTGGACGACACGATGACGACGACAGCACGCGAGATCCACCTGGCCAGCCGGCCCGACGGCTGGCCCACGCCGGACAACTTCCGCCTGGTCGAGGTGCCGGTGCCGACCCCGGGACCGGGTCAGATCCTGGTCCGCAACACGGTGATGTCGGTCGACCCGTACATGCGGGGCCGGATGAACGACGTCAAGTCGTACGTGGCGCCGTTCCGGCTCGACGCGCCGCTGGACGGCGGCGCGGTGGGTGAGGTGGTGGCCAGCGAGGCGGACGGCGTCAAGCCGGGCGACCTGGTGCTGCACGGCCTGGGCTGGCGAGACTACGCGGTGCTGGACGCCACGGCGGCCCGGGTCGTCGACCCGGCGCAGGCGCCGGCGACGGCCTACCTCGGCGCGCTCGGCCTGACCGGCCAGACCGCCTACGCGGGACTGGTCGACGTGGCCGGGATGAAGCCGGGTGAGACGGTCTTCGTCTCCGCGGCGGCCGGCGCGGTCGGCAGCCTGGCCGGTCAGATCGCCAAGCTCAAGGGTGCCGGCCGGGTGATCGGCAGCGCCGGCTCGGCGGCCAAGGTGGACCGGTTGCGGGCGCTGGGCTTCGACGCCGCGTTCAACTACAAGGACCGCCCGGTCGGCGAGGCGCTGAAGGAGGCCGCCCCGGACGGCATCGACGTCTACTTCGACAACGTCGGCGGTGACCACCTGGAGGCGGCGATCTCGTCCATGCGACCGCACGGCCGGGCCGCGATCTGCGGCATGATCGCCCAGTACAACAGCACCGAACCGCCGGCCGCGCCGCGCAACCTGGCGCTGCTCATCGGCAAGCGGCTCACCCTGCGCGGCTTCCTGGTCGGCGACCACGCCGGCATCCGGGACCAGTTCGTCGCCGACATGTCCGGCTGGCTGCGTTCGGGCGAGATCCAGTCCGACGAGACCGTCGTCGACGGCCTGGAGAACGCCCCCGGGGCGTTCCTCGGCCTGCTGCGCGGCGAGAACCTCGGCAAGATGCTGGTCCGGATCTGACCACCCGTCACCCCGCGTCGGCGGGTCGGCCCCACCCGGGTACGACCCGCCGGCGCGTCCGACCGCCCGATAGGCTCACCGCATGACGGTGGCGGTACGGGTGATCCCCTGTCTCGACGTGGACGCCGGTCGGGTGGTCAAGGGGGTCAACTTCCTCGACCTGCGGGACGCCGGTGACCCGGTGGAGCTGGCCGCGGCGTACGACGAGGCGGGCGCCGACGAGCTGACCTTCCTCGACGTGACGGCGTCCTCGGACAACCGGGGCACCATGCTGGACGTGGTGCGCCGTACCGCCGAGTCGGTGTTCATCCCGCTCACCGTGGGCGGCGGGATCCGGCAGGTGGCCGACGTCGACACGCTGCTGCGCGCCGGCGCCGACAAGGTCGGGGTGAACACCGCGGCGATCGCCCGGCCGGAGCTCATCGCCGAGATCGCCGACCGGTTCGGCCGGCAGGTGCTGGTGCTCTCGCTGGACGTCCGCCGGGCCGCGCCGGGCACCACGGCGAGCGGGTTCGAGGTGACCACCCACGGCGGTCGGCGGGGGACCGGCCTCGACGCCGTCGACTGGGCCCGCCGCGCCGCCGAGCTGGGCGCCGGCGAACTGCTGCTCAACTCGATGGACGCCGACGGCACCAAGAGCGGATTCGACCTGAAGCTGATCACGGCGGTCCGGGCCGTGGCGGACGTACCGGTGGTGGCCAGCGGCGGGGCCGGCGCGGCCCGCGACTTCCCGCCGGCCGTGGCGGCCGGGGCCGACGCGGTGCTCGCGGCGAGCGTGTTCCACTTCGGCGAGCTGACCGTCGGCGAGGTCAAGGACGCCCTGCGCGGCGCCGGGCATCCGGTCCGCTGAGCCCTCGGCGTCCCGGGTCAGGCCGGGGAGCCCCCGGCGTCCGGTCAGGCCGGGTCCTGGTCGCCGGTGGGCCGGCGGCGGGCCTGGATGGTGCCCCGGGCGACGTTTTCCCGTACGGCGGTGGCGTGCTCCTCCTCGCCCAGCGTCCACTCCGCGCAGCCGGGCGTGTGCCGCCGGGTGAGGACGCCGTGCACCGTGTCGACCGCGGTGCCGAACCCGCCGTGCGGCCGGGTGCGCCACAGGTGCGCGCCGGCCGGGGTGACCTGGAACCACCCGTCGGTGACGCTGATCAGCCCGGCTCCGGCGAGCCGGCGCACCGCCGCCTCGATCTCCTCCCGACCGGGAATGCCCTCGTTCAAGTGGTTGGCGGTGGACAGCACGTCAGCGAGCCGGACGCCTTCCGGTCGTCGGGTCGAGGCCGCCCGCCGGTGCCGGCCGGCGCCGGCGGCGATGATCAGTGATACGAAGATCCAAGCGTCCGCCCATCGCCATCCGTCATCCCCCATGCGGGAAATGATGCCGTGTCCGTCGCGTCGAGGGGAACCACCGGAGCCCGGTAGTTACCGGGCCGTTGCCGCCCGACGCCCCGCCGGGGTCGGTCGGTCGCGGTCCGCATCTGTCCACTGGGGACGGTTACCGTGGGCGGCCGGCGGGTGCCGGTTCCGTTCGCGGGGCGGGTCGTGGCGCCACGGTGAACAGCGGGACGAACAGCTGGGCCAGCGGGCCGATGCTCACCGCGTAGAGCACGGTGCCCAGGCCGACCCGGCCGCCGAGCAGCCAGCCCACGGCGAGCACGGTGACCTCGATCACCGTCCGGACCAGCCGGATCGACCGGTTCGGGCGCAGCGCCACGAAGCCGGTCATCAGCCCGTCCCGGGGGCCGGGCCCGAGTCGGGCGCCGAGGTAGAGGCCGGTGGCCACCCCGTTGAGCACGATCCCGGCGACCAGGAAGCCGATCTGGGTGGCCAGCGGCCGGGCGGTCGGCAGCAGGGCCAGCGACGCGTCCACCGCCAGCCCGATGACCACGACGTTGCTCACCGTGCCGATCCCGGGGCGTTGCCGCAGCGGGATCCACAGCAGCAGCACCAGCGCGCCCACCGCGATGGTCACGGTGCCGAAGGACAGCCCGGTCAGGTTCGCCAGACCCTGGTGGAAGACGTCCCAGGGGTCCAGCCCGAGCCGGGACTCGATCATGAGGGCCATGCTGACGCCGTAGAGCATCAGGCCGAGGTAGAGCTGGAGCAGGCGCCTCGGAAGGCGGTCACGGAGGTTGCCAATCACTGTCACGCATGCCAGCCTGAAGGCCAATCCTTCTTCCGGGAAGAGCCAATTCGGGGGTGATGGCCATGAGTGGCCTGGTACGCGGTCCGCAACTGGCTCGGCTGCTCGGGCAGTGGCACGCCCTGCCCGGCCGTCGGCGCAGCCCCGACTACCTCGCCCTCGCCGGCGCGGTACGGGGCCTGCTCGCCGACGGGCGGTTGCCCCTGGGCGTCCGGCTGCCGGCCGAGCGGGACCTGGCCGAGTCGCTCAAGGTGAGCCGGACCACCATCGCCGCCGCCTACCGGGAGCTGCGTGACTCCGGTCACCTGAACAGCCGGCGCGGCGCCGGCAGCTGGACCAGGCTGCCCGGCGGACACCGGGTCGCCAGTTCCGGGCTGTGGACCCCGATCGACGACCTCGACATGATCGACCTGGGCTGCGCCGCGCTGGCCGCGCCGGCCGAGCTGGCACCCGCGGCCCAGGCCGCCGCCGCCGACCTGACCCGGTACCTGGGCGGCGCCGGCTACCACCCCACCGGCATCATCGAGCTGCGGGACGCCATCGCCGCCGGCTACACCGCGCGCGGTCTGCCGACCAGCGCCGAACAGATCATGGTCACCAGCGGTACGCAGCAGGCACTCGACCTGGTGCTCCGGCTGGCTCTGCCGCCGGGCGGCCACGCGCTTGTCGAGTCGCCCACGTACCCGAACGCGCTGGCGGCGCTCGCCGCCCGACGGGCCCGGATCACCACCCACGGCCTGGCCACCGACGGGCCGGGCTGGGATACCGACCTGCTGCTCGGCAGCCTGCGCCAGACCCGGCCCCGGGTGGCCTACCTGATCCCGGAGTTCCAGAACCCGACCGGCCACCTGATGCCGGTCGCTCTGCGGGAGCGGGTGGTGGCCGCGGCGCACGCCGCCGACACCGACCTGGTCGTCGACGAGTCCTTCGTTGACCTGCCGCTGGACGGCACCCCGGTGCCGCCGCCGGTGGGCGCCTTCGACCGGCACTCCCGGGTCGTCTCGATCGGCGGGATGAGCAAGCCCTACTGGGGCGGGCTGCGGATCGGCTGGGTGCGTGCCTCCGCGCCGCAGGTGCAGCGGCTGGCCGCCGTCCGGGTCGGGGTCGACATGTCCAGCCCGGTGCTCGACCAACTCGTCGCCGTACGGCTGCTCGCCGACGCGGACCGGATCGTGACCGCCCGCCGACGGCAGTTGGCCGGGCAACGGGACGCCCTGCTCGCGGCGCTGGCCGAGGCGTTGCCGGAGTGGCGGGTCACCGTGCCCCGGGGCGGGTTGACGCTCTGGGCCGAACTGGACGGGCCGGTCTCCAGCGCACTGGCCCGGGCCGCCGAGGAGGTCGGCGTACGGCTGGCGCCGGGACCCCGGTTCGGCCTGGACGGCACCCTCGAACGGTTCCTGCGGCTGCCCTTCGCGCTGCCCGCCGCGGACCTGGTCGACGCGGTACGGCGGATCGCCTCGGTCCGCTACGACCTGGACGCCCGACGCCCGCACTGGCGGGAGCCCGCGGTGATCGCCTGACCGTCGTCCCGGTCGGCGGACGCCGAAAAACCGTCCCCGGGCCGGGTCACGCCGGGCGGGGCCGGTAGACAGGTCCGGGACGGCGGGCCGGGGCCGGTCGGCGGGCCACCCGGACCCGACGCAGCCAGGCCGACGGCCGCAGCTGACGGATGACCTTCAGGTCGGGCAGGCGCCCGCGGCGCTCGCCGGGGATGGTCACCGTCGCCCAGACCAGCTTGCCGCCGTGACCGTCGATCACGCCGTAGCCGCTCGCCGAGCGGGCCACCAGGGCCAGCCCGCGGCCGCGGACGGAGAGCGCGCCACGGTCCAGCCGGGCGGCCGACAGCCGCCGCGCCAGATCCGGGGCGGCGGGGGACCGGTCGGCCACCGCGATCCGCAGCTTCCGCCGATGGTGCGAGATGGTGACGTCGAGATCGGTCCGGGCGTGTTCCACGGCGTTCGCGACGAGTTCGGAGATGACCAACTGGCCGTCGTCCAGGGCGTCCTCGATGCCCCACGTCCGGCAGCTCTCGCGCAGCAGCCGGCGGGCCGCGGCCGCCGCCTCCGGGGTGGGGGCCAGCCGGGTGTGCACCCGGCGCACGTTGTCCGGCACGTGGTGCGGCTTCAGGTCGCGCAGCGCGTCCGCCAGCCGGGGGTAGTGCCGGAGCCGGGTCACCGGGACCCGTCGCAGCAGGGTTTCCAGGACCGACGTCGGCGCGACGACCAGCACCCCGGTGTCCGGCCGGCGGGCGCCGCGGTACACCACCAGCGCCGGCAGCAGGGCCGGCAGCACACCCGACGGTGGGGTCCGGGCACAGTCGACGATCACGTACGGCGGGTGCTGGGCCGCGCACCGGGCGAACGCCCGGCGCAGCAGGTGCGCCTGGGTGACGGTCCACCGCCCGGTCATGCCGATGACCAGTGCCCCTGTCTCCACGTGGGCAATCACCCTGGCCACCATCACCCTTCGCCCCCTCGCCGCTCGCCCCGGACCTACGGCTGGTTTCTCCCGCTGTGGTCAGCCATTACCCAAGCCGTAACGGGTTGAAGCACCCCGGCGCTTATCCGATTGCGGCGGCGTCCGCCCTGGCCAGGTCGTAGCGGAGCGGTCACCGTCCGGTCGGGCGCCGTCGTGCCCGATCTGCGGCGGGACCGGCCGGCGCGGGTGTGTCCCCACCCGCCCGGCCGGCCCGTCGCAACCCTCAGATCTCGGCCAGCGTGCCGGAGTACATGCCCTCGATCTCGGTGGCGAAGTTGGTCTCGACACTCCGGCGTTTGATCTTCAGGGACGGGGTCATCTCGCCGTCCTCGATGGTCAGGTCCCGCGGCAGGATGGTCACCTTCTTGATCGTCTCCCAGCGGTTGAGCTGCCCGTTGAGCTTCGCGACGTACCCCTCGACCATCTCCCGCGCCTGCGGCGAGGTGACGATCTCGGCGTACGACCGGTCGGCCAGCTCGCCGCCCGCCGCCCACGCCCTGATCGCGTCCGGGTCCAGGGTGACCAGCATGGTGCAGTAGTTGCGGGACTGGCCGATCACCACCGCCTGCGACGTGTACGGGCACAGCGCCTTGAACAGCCCCTCGACGTGTGACGGCGCGATGAACTTGCCGCCGGAGGTCTTGACCAGGTCCTTCTTCCGGTCGGTGATCCGCAGGTAGCCGTCGGCGTCGAGTTCGCCGATGTCCCCGGTCCGCAGGAAGCCGTCCTCGGTGAACGCGGCGGCGGTCTCCTCGGGCAGGTTGTGGTAGCCCCGCATCACCGGCCGGCCGCGGACCAGGATCTCGCCGTCGGAATCGATCCGGCACTCCAGGTCGCCGAGCCGCTCCCCGACGGTGCCGATCCGGACGGCGCCCGGTCGGTTGACGAAGTTGCCGGCGCTGGTCTCGGTCAACCCGTAGCCCTCGCAGATCGGCAGGTTGGCGGCGGCGAAGAAGCCGCTGATCTCCTTGCTCAACGCCGCGGCGCCGGACACCATCACCCGCATCCGGCCGCCGAGCCGGGCCTGCAGCTTGCTGAACACCAGCTTCTCGGCCACCCGGTACCGCATCCGCAGGCCGGCGGGCACCGGCCGACCGGCCTGTTCCAGGGCCACCTTCTCCCGGCCGGTGCGGACCGCCCAGGCGAAGATCTTCGCCTTGGCCCCGCCCTCGGCCTGCGCGGTGGTCACCGCGCGGTTGTAGACCTTCTCGAAGATCCGCGGCGCGCCGCACATCACCGTCGGCCGGATCACGCCGAGCAGGTCGACCAGCCTGTCGATCCGGCCGTCGACGTAGGTCGGCAGGCCGGAGTGGATCACGCCGCAGATCAGCGTCTTGCCGAACGAGTGGGACAGCGGTAGCCAGAGGTACTGCAGGTCGTCGGGGCGCAGCAGGTCGCCCTCGGTCTGCGCGACACCCTCCCAGCACCAGCCGGCGTGCAGCAGCTCCACGCCCTTCGGCCGGCCGGTGGTGCCGGAGGTGTAGATCAGGGTGGCCAGGTGTTCCGGCTCGATCTCCGCGACGATCCGCTCGATCAGGTCCGGCTCGCCGGCCAGCTTCCGGGCGCCGCGGTCCTCCAACTCGGCGAGGGTGAGCTGCGGCGGGCTGGCCGCCGGGTCGGCCGTACCGTCGAGGAGCACCACGTGGGTCAGGGCCGGCAGATCCGCCCCGGCGATCTTCGCCGCCTGCTCGGCGTTCTCGGCGATCAGCACCTTGGACCCGGAGTCGGCGACGATGAAGACCGCGTCCCGCGGCTCGGTGGTGGGGTAGACGGTGGTGGTGGCCCCGCCGGCGCACATCACCCCCAGGTCCGCGATGATCCACTCGACCCGGGTGTTGGCCAGGATGGCCACCGGGTCCTCGTGCCCGACGCCGAGTTCATGCAGTCCCGCGGCGACCGCCTTGGCCCGCTCGGCGAACCCTGCCCAGGTCAGCCAGACCGGGCCGGAGTCGTCCGGGGCGGGGTGGGCGAAGGCGTCGCGGTCGGGAGTGGCCGCCACGCGTTTGAGGAACATGTCCGGGATAGAGCGGTAGGGAATATCGAGAGCCATCGCTGGAGCCGCCTCCGGGGGTGAAGACGTGACAGACGTCACGTAGATCTGCGGTTACCGAAGAGTAGTGCCTGTCGACCGGGAACGGCCAGTCCCGCCCGTGCCCGGGTCGGATGCCAGGTGGACCGGCCGGTCACCGCCGGTGGTATGAGCCGGCAGGGATCTGGAGGCGCCCGGCAACTCTCAATAGACTTCCTTCGATTACGCACGCGGGTGCGGGATCAGGGAGGAGCGGAAAATGACACTTCCCGACGTACGGCGGAACGCCCGACTGGTGGTGGGCGTTCTCGCCGCGGTGGTGACCGGCGCGGCGGCGACCACCGGCCCGGCGGTCGCCGCCGAACCGACCGGCCAGATCCGGTACGCGGACAGCCCGGCCGCGATCGCCGGCAGCTACATCGTCGCGCTCACCGACGGCGCGGTCGGCGCCCGGGCCGGTACGGCGCGGGCGGCCACCGCCGTACCGGCCCGGGCCACCGACCTGACGGCCCGCTACGGCGGCAGCGTCACCCGGGTCTACGGCGCCGCGCTGAACGGCTTCGCGGCGAAGCTGACCGCCGGCCAGGCCCGCCGGCTGGCGGCCAACCCGGCGGTCGCCTACGTCGAGCAGGACCAGGTGATGTCGATCAGCGCCACCCAGGCGAACCCCCCGTCCTGGGGCCTGGACCGGATCGACCAGCGGGACCTGCCGCTGAACCGGTCCTACACCTATCCGAACACGGCCGCCAACGTGCGGGCCTACATCATCGACACCGGCATCCGGTTCTCCCACAACGACTTCGGCGGTAGGGCCAGCAGTGGATACGACGCGGTCGACGGCGGTTCGGCCGACGACTGCAACGGCCACGGCACGCACGTCGCCGGCACGGTCGGCGGCACCTCGTACGGGGTGGCCAAGGCGGTCCGGCTGGTCGGCGTCCGGGTGCTCGACTGCTCCGGCAGCGGCAGCACCTCGGGCGTGGTCGCGGGCGTCAACTGGGTCACCGCCAACGCCGTCAAGCCGGCCGTGGCGAACATGAGCCTGGGCGGCGGCGCCAGCACGACGCTGGACAACGCGGTGGCCAACTCGATCTCCTCCGGCGTCACCTACGCGCTGGCGGCGGGCAACTCCAACGCCAACGCGTGCAACTCGTCGCCGGCGCGTACCCCGTCGGCGATCACGGTGGGCGCGACCACCAGCACCGATGCCCGCGCGTCGTACTCGAACTACGGGACCTGCCTGGACATCTTCGCCCCGGGCACGTCGATCACCTCCGCCTGGTACTCCAGCAACACCGCGACCAACACCATCAGCGGTACGTCGATGGCCTCGCCGCACGTGGCGGGCGCCTCGGCGCTGGTGCTGGGCGCCAACCCGTCCTTCACCCCCCAACAGGTCCGCGACTACCTGGTCAACAACGCCACCACCGGCAAGGTCACCAGCCCCGGTAGCGGCTCGGCGAACCGGCTGCTGTTCGTCGTCAACTGACCGCTGCGCACCCGGGGGCCGGCGGCACCTGCCGCCGGCCCCCGGGCCTTGCCGGCACCGGTCGGTCGCCTCGCCGGAAATCACCTGGAAGCGGTCAGCGGTCGCCGGTCCGTTCGTACCGGACGACCTGGCCGGTCGTGGCGTCCACGTCCACCCGGTCCCGGCCGCCGGACCGGGCGATCCGCACGCTCCACACCGCCCGACCGTGCTCGGTCTCGGCCTCCACCTTGACCACGCTGCCGCCACCGGTGCGGGCCAGCGCGATCTCCACCGCCCGGTCCCGCCCGGCCGCGCCGGCGGCGGCCGACGGTCCGCCGGTGGTCGGTCGCCCGGGCGAACCGGCTACGGACCGGTCGTCCGAACCGACCCGGGCCGGGTTGTCCTCGGGGCCGGTCGTCGAACGGGCGGCCGGCCGGACCGCCGGGTCGGCGGCCGGAGCCGGTGTGGCCGGGACGATCGGCCGGGACCGCCCGGCGTCCACCTCGGCGGCGCCGGCACCCAGCGCCGTGCCGGTGATCGCGGCCGCGATCACGCCGCCGGTGATCAGGACGAGAGTCTTGCGGGTCATCGGGAACCTCCTGTGCTCGTCGATGCCCCAAGGTTCGCTTGATCCCGGATAGCGGCGCGCTGCGCCGACCCTAAGGAGAGGTAAAGGTGCGCGGCGGGCCGAGTTCCAGGGTCACCCGCAGCCCGCGTACCGCCCCGGCGGCCAGGTCGAGCCGCCCGCCGCTGGTCCGGGCGGCCCGGCGGGCGATGTCCAGCCCGAGCCCGGTCGACCCGGCCGAGGACGCCCCGCGCCGCACCCGCTCCGCCGGCAGGCCGGGGCCCTCGTCGGCCACCACCAGCACCGCGCCGCCGGCCGGCCCGGCGCGCAGGGTGACCGCGACGGCGGTGCCGTCCGGGGTGTGCGCGAAGACGTTGCCGAGCAGCGCGTCCACCACGGCCGCCAGTTCGTCGGCGGGCACCCGGACCGGCAACGGACCGTCGGCCAGGTCCAGGTCGACCTCCCGCCCGGTGTCCTCGGCCAGCACCGACCAGAACGCCACCCGCTCGCCGACCACGGCGGCGGCGTCGCAGGCGGTGTCGGCGTCCGGGTCCCGTCGCCACCGGGCCTGCCGGATCAGCCCGGTGACCGCGCGTTCCAGCCCGTCCACGGCGGCACCCACCCGGGCCGCCTCGGCCGGATCGGCCAGCGACTCGGCCTCCAGCCGCAGCGAGGTCAGCGGGGTACGCAGCCGGTGCGACAGGTCGGCCAGCTGTTCGCGTTCGTCCTGCAGCAGCTCCTGGATCCGGCCGGCGAGGTGGTTCAGCGCGCCGGCCACCTCGCGCAGTTCCGGCGGTCCGGTCGGCCGGGCGCGGGCGGTCAGGTCGGCCCGGGCCAGCCGGTGCGACACCGCCGACAGCTCACTGATCGGCGCGGTCAGCGAGCCGGCCAGCCGGTCGGCGACCAGCAGGCCGACCAGCAACAGGGCCACCCCGAGCGTGCCCAGCACCAGCCAGGACCGGTCCACTCCGCGGGTCAGTTCGGCGCGGGACACGACGGTCCGGATCACCGCCGTACCCTCGGGCCGGCCGGTCACCGCCACCACGATCTCGTTCCCGTCCGGACCGGTGACGGTCAGGCTCCGGCCGGCCCGGGCGGCCAGCTCGACCGCCGGGGTACGCGCCGCGGGCGTGCCGAGCACCGTCCCGTCCGGCAGGTACACCGTCATCGACCGGCCGGTGGCCGTCACCTGCTCGACGGTCAGCCGCAGGGCGGCCCGGTCGGCGGTGCCCACCACGGCGACGACGCCCTGCGCCTCGGTGGTGGCGGCCACCAGGGCCCGGTCCCGGGCCACCCCGCGCAGCAGCACCGCCAGCGGCACCAGGAAGGCCAGCAGCACCAGGCACGTGGTGGCCGCCACCAGCAGGGTCAGCCGGCGCCTCACGGCAGGGCGCCCAGGCGTACCCCGACGCCGCGCACGGTGTGCAGGTAGCGCGGTTCCCGGGCGGTCTCGCCGAGCTTGCGGCGCAACCAGGACAGGTGCACGTCGACCGTCTTGTCCGCCCCGCCGTACGGCACCTGCCACACCTCGGTCAACAGTTCCCGCTTGGTGACCACCTGCCCCGGCCGGCAGGCCAGGTAGTGCAGCAGGTCGAACTCGCGCGGGGTGAGTTCCAGCGGCCGACCGGCCAGCGTCGCCCGCCGGCCGGCCGGGTCGATCCGCAGCTCGTCGACGACCAGCGTCACCGGTGCCTCCGGCCGTCCCGGGCCGCGCCGCAGCACCGCCCGGATCCGCGCGTCGAGCTGCGCGGCGGTGAACGGCTTGACCACGTAGTCGTCCGCGCCGGCGTCCAGGCCGCGCACCACGTCCCGGTCGTCGTCCCGGGCGGTGGCGACGATGACCGGGACGTGGCTCACCGCGCGGACCATCCGGAGCAGTTCCAGGCCGTCCCGGTCCGGCAGGCCCAGGTCGAGCACCACCAGGTCGGGCCGGTCGTCCAGCACCGCCTGCAGTCCGGCCATGGCGGTGGACGCGGCGGCGACCGCGTGTCCCCGTTCGCGCAGGGCCCGCAGCAGCGGGGTACGGATCGCCGGGTCGTCCTCGATCAGCAGCAGGCGGGGCACATCGGAACGCTACCGTCCCCCGGCCGGTCCGGCCGCTCACGTTAACCCGGCCTTAGGATCACCCGGTGCCCGCCTTAACCGGGCACCGGGCATAGTCACGGGATGCACCGTCGTACCGTGCTCGTCGTCGTCGGGTGGTTCGTGGCCGCCGCGGCGGCCACCGGCGCCGGCCTGGCCGCGGTCCGGGTGATCGGCGACGGCATCACCGCCGGCCCGGGCGCCGAGGTGGTGGACGCCGACCGGGTGGCCCGCGACCTGGCCGCCGCGACCCCGACCGGCCCCACGCCCACCGCCACCGCACCCACCACGCCGACCGCCACCGCCGCACCCACGCCGTCCGCCGTCGGTCGTCGGGCGGTGGCGGCCACCCCCGGCGGTACGGTGATCGCCGAGTGCGTCGGCCCGACCGTCCGGCTGGTCACCGTCGCGCCGGCCCAGGGCTTCGGCGTACGGCGGCAGGACGCCGAACCGGACGACCACGCCCGGGTCGAGTTCGCCGGGGACGGTGGCCGGATCGAGGTGGACGTCCGCTGCCGGACCGGCCGGCCCGACATCACCTGGGACCGACACGACTGACCGGGTTCAGTAGTAGCGGCTCGCCCGGAGCGACCAGTCGTAGGTGCCGCGGATCCAGCAGCGTCGGGCGTCGGCGAACCGCCGCACCGCCGGCGCCGCGTCGGTGAGCAGTTCCCGCTCCAGGCCGAGGTAGGTGTCGAGGCCGGCGTTGAACCGGTTCGCCGCGTCGGTCAGCGCCGCCTCCTCGTCCTGGCCGGTCTCCAGCGCGATGGTGACGGCGAGGTTGTGCCCGTCCTCTCCCAGCCGGCGTTCCTTGTCGTACGAGAAGACGTCGTTGCACCAGCAGACCAGGTCGGCGGCCAGCCGGTCCATTCGGGACAGTGCCGGGTCGGCGAGCAGTTCCGCCCCCGGCAGGGCGCCGTGTGCGAGGTCGGTCAGCGTGAAGCTCGGGTGCACCGCGCCGGTGTGCCGGCGCATCCGGATGTACTCGGCGACCGCCGGGACCCGGTGGTGTTCCCGGTTCGCCGCCTCCCACAGCAGGGCCAGCAGATACTCCCGCAGGTCACCGACGAAGCGCAGCAGCGACGGCGGGTGGTTCTGCCGGCGTACCCGTCGGCACAGGTCGTGCAGCGCGACGCCGAGCGGTCCGCCGGCGACCGGCGGCGGCACGGTCCCGGCGCCGGACAGGTCGAGCACCTCCAGCAGCCGGGCCACCACCGGCGCCAGCCGGCGGGGGTCGGCGCCCAGCCCGTCGTCGTCGCAACTGTCGTCGAAGGCGAACAGCCAGGTGATCAGGTCGGCGAGCAGGCCGAGCGGTCCCGGATCGGCGTCCGGGCAGGCCCGCCCGGCGAGTTCCCCGGCGTTGGCCCGGGCCAGCCGGTCGGCGGCGTCCGAGGTGGACACCAGGCCGAGTTCGGCCGCCCAGCCGGCGGACCGGTCACCGACCTCCGTGGTGTGGCGGTTGACTTTGCTGGGAAAGGGTGGTCCGTGCAGTGCCGCAACGGCGAAGGACCGCATGTCTCCTCCTGTCGCACGGTCGTCCGGCGAGGACGGTCGCGGCGCGCCGGAACACCGGCCGGAGTGGACACCGAACTCCTCCGGGCGGCGTCGCACTCCGCGGCAGCCTCGGGACACCCGCGGGAATGCGAAGAAGCGTACGGCCAACCGAGCGGTGACAACTGTCACGACTCAGGGTGCCCGGGATGAGCGGCGGGTCGTCAGACCCCGAACCGGGTGGTCCGCAACCGTTCGGCGGTCGCCGGCGGACCGTCGAGCTGCACCCGGGCCACGCGCTGCCGGCCGAACAGGAACATCACGAGTTCACCGGGCCCGCCGACCAGCCGGAGCCGGTCCCCGCCGGCGCCGGTGGAGACCTCGCCGTGCCCTGGGGCCTGGACCAGGACGGCGGCCGGGAAGCGGCGCAGGTTCAGCCGGGCGACGATCGGCAGCCGCTTCCACAGCGCGGCGTCCAGTTCCGCGGACAGCGTCCGGGGGCGCCAGTTCGGCTGGGCCCGCCGCAGGTCCTCGTGGTGGACGAAGAACTCCAGCAGGTTGGTGAGTTCGTCGACCAGCGGGTTGCTCACCGGGCTCCACCACGGTGCCCGCCGTACCTGGTCGACCAGTTGGGGGAAGGGCTGGGCCGCCACCGTCGCCTGGACCCGGTCGGCGTGCCCGCGCAGCGGCCCCAGCAGGATCCCGGCGGCCGCGTCCGGTCGGCGTTCGCGCACCACCAGGTGCGCGGCCAGGTCCCGCGCGGTCCAGCCCTCGTTGATGGTCGGGGCGTCCGGCCCGACCGCGAGCAGCAACTCGGCGAGGGTCCGGCGTTCCAGCTGGGCATACCGCGGCATGTCCAGATGGTAGATCCGATCCGATCCGGGCCGCGGGTCCGCCGGCCGATCCCGACGGACCGGATCGTGGCCGGCGCCCGCCCGCGGCGACGGCGACTGTGAGGGCGGACACGTCGGCCGACGGCCACACCCGGCCAGACCGTCGTGGGTAAGGGTTAGATTGACGGGTACGGCTTACTGCGGGGGAGAGTGTGGCGACAAAGACTAGCCGGGACGTGCTCGGCAGGGGAATCCGCGTGCTCGGCCGGGCGATCCGCGAGGAACCGCGCATCTTCACCGTGGCGGTCGCCGGCAGCGTGCTGTTCGGTTTGTTGATCATCGCCAACGCGTACGTGGTGGGTGCCGTGGTCGGCAAGGTGGTGGTCCCCGCGTTCGCCCGCGGCCGGGCCGACACCGGACTGGTCGCGCTCGCCGCCGCCGCGCTGCTGGCGGTCAGCGTGCTGCGGGTGGTCGGCATCGTCGGCCGCCGGCTCGGCGCCGGTTACATGCAGTACCGCCTGCAGGCCGCCTACCGGCGCCGGGTCACCCGCCGCTACCTGGAACTGCCGCTGTCCTGGCACCACCGGCACGCCACCGGCACCCTGCTGTCCAACGCCAACTCCGACGTCGAGGCCGCCTGGTTCCCGATCGCGCCGCTGCCGTTCGCGGTCGGCACCCTGGTGATGCTGGTCGCCGCGATCGGCTCGCTGCTGGCCACCGACTGGGTCTTCGCCCTGGTCGGCCTGACCATCTTCCCGGCGCTGTTCGCGCTGAACGTGGTCTACTCCCGCCGGATGGCGCCCCGCCAGGCCCGGGCCCAGCGGATGCGGGCCGAGGTCAGCGCGATCGCGCACGAGAGCTTCGACGGCGCCCTGGTGGTCAAGACGATGGGCCGGGAGGCGCAGGAGACCGCCCGGTTCGCGGCGCGGGCCGCCGAACTGCGGGACGCGTTGATCTCGGTCGGCCGGCTGCGCGGCCTCTTCGACCCGATGCTGGAGACCCTGCCCAGCATCGGCACCCTGGCCGTCCTGGTCGTCGGCGCGGTCCGGTTGCGCGAGGGCGCCATCACGATCACCGAACTGGTCAGCGTCGCCTTCCTGTTCACCGTGTTGGCCTTCCCGGTCCGGGCGGTCGGCTGGGTGCTGGCCGAGCTGCCCCGCAGCGTGGCCGGTTGGGACCGGTTGCAGGACGTGCTGACCGCCACCGGCGAGATGCCGTACGGGGACACCGCGCTGGACCCGGACCGACGCGGACCGGCCGAACTGGTCCTCGACGGGGTCACCTTCGGCTACCCCTCCGCCGCCGATGAGGCCGTACCGGTGCTGCGGGACGTGTCGTTCCGGGTGCCGGCCGGTCGTACCGTGGCGCTGGTCGGCCCGACCGGGTCGGGCAAGTCCACCATCGCCTCGCTCACCGCCCGGCTGGTCGACCCGGACCACGGCACGATCGCCCTCGACGGGATCGACCTGCGGTCGCTGACCGCCGGCTCGCTGGCCGGCAACATCGCGCTGGTGGCCCAGGTCCCGTTCGTCTTCGACGACACCGTCCGGGCCAACATCACCCTGGACCGGCCGGGGATCACCGACCGGGACGTCTGGGCCGCGCTGCGGCTGGCCGAGGCGGCCGGCTTCGTCGAGGCACTGCCGGACGGATTGGACACCATGGTGGGCGAGCGCGGCACGTCGCTCTCCGGCGGCCAGCGGCAACGGCTCACCCTGGCCCGGGCGCTCGCCGGCCGGCCCCGGCTGCTGGTGCTGGACGACGCCACCAGCGCCGTCGACCCCCGGGTCGAGGCGGCCATCCTGGCCGCCCTGCGCGGTGGCCGGGACGGCGGCCCGGACGCCGTCACGCCGGACGGCGGCCCGACCGGCCCCGCCGCGTCGATCCTGGTGGTCGCCTACCGCCGGGCCACCATCGCGCTCGCCGACGAGGTGGTCTACGTCGAGCAGGGCCGGGTGATCGCCCGGGGCACCCACCAGACGCTGCTGGCGACCACGCCCGGCTACGCCGACCTGGTCACCGCCTACGAGAAGGCCGAGGCCGAACGGGACCGGCGGCACGAGGAGGAAGCGGAGGTGGCGGTCCAGTGAGCGCGAGGAGTGCAGCGCAGCGGAGCCCCGCAGTCGCGAACGAAGGTGAGCTCCAGTGAGCGCGAGGAGTGCAGCGCAGCGGAGCCCCGCAGTCGCGAACGAAGGTGAGCCGCTGACGGCGGCGACGGCGGAGCGGACCGAGGGCACCTGGCAGACCCTGCGCCGAGGGCTGGCGCTGTCCCCGGAGTTGCGGACCGGGCTGGCCGGCACGCTGGTGCTCGCGCTGATCTCGATGGTGGGCCGGGTGGCCGTACCGGTGGCGGTGCAGCGCGGGATCGACCAGGGGCTGCGCGCGTCCGACGGGCCGGACCTCGGCGTGGTCGGCGCGATCGTGGCGCTCACCGCCGGCGTGCTCGTGATCACCACGGCCTGCGGTTACCTGATGATGCGCCGGCTGTTCACGGTGAGCGAGACGGCCCTGGCCGGGGTGCGGACCCGGGCGTTCCGGCACGTGCACGACCTGTCGATGCTGCACCAGCAGTCCGAGCGGCGCGGCTCGCTGGTGTCCCGGGTGACCAGCGACGTCGACCAGATCACCCAGTTCCTCCAGTGGGGCGGCGTGATCCTGCTGGTCAACCTCGGCCAGCTGACGGTCACCACGCTGGTGATGGCGGCCTACTCGTGGCAGCTCACCCTGGTGGTGTTCGTGACCTTCCTGCCCGCGGTGCTGGTCATCCGGCTGCTGCAGCGTCGGCTCGCCGGGGCGTACGGGCTGGTCCGGCAGCGGATGGGCGCCATGCTGGGGGCGATCGGGGAGAGCGTCGTCGGGGCGCCGGTGATCCGGGCGTACGGGATCTCCGGTCGGACCGCGGGCCGGCTGGACCGGACCATCGAGGCGCAGCGGGAGGCCCAGCAGAAGGCCATCCGGATCAGCATCTTCGGCTCCTCGGTGGGTGAACTGGCGGCCGGCCTGGCGCTGGCCGCCGTGGTGCTGCTCGGCGTCCGGCTCGGCGTCGACGGCGGGCTGAGCATCGGGCAGCTCACCGCGTTCCTGTTCCTGGTCACGCTCTTCATCCAGCCGGTGCAGATCGCCACTGAGGTGCTCAACGAGGCGCAGAACGCCATCGCCGGCTGGCGTCGGGTGCTCGACGTACTGGACCTGGCGCCGGACGTGGCGGACCCGGCCGAGCACGGGGTGGCCCTGCCGCCCGGCCCGCTCGACGTCCGCTTCGACGAGGTGAGCTTCGCCTACCCGGACGGTCCGGTGGTGCTGTCCGACGTGTCGCTGGAGATCCCGGCCAAGACCCGGGTCGCCGTGGTCGGCGAGACCGGCAGCGGAAAGACCACCTTCGCGAAGCTGCTCACCCGGCTGATGGATCCCACCGCCGGGTCGGTACGGCTGTCCGGCGTACCGCTGGACCGGGTGCGGTTCGACTCGCTGCGGTCCCGGGTGGTGATGGTGCCGCAGGACGGCTTCCTGTTCGACGCGACGGTGGCGGACAACGTCCGGTTCGCCCGTCCGGACCTCGACGACGCCGACCTCGAACTGGCCTTCTCCGAGCTCGGCCTGGCCGACTGGGTGGCCGGCCTGCCGGCCGGACTGCGTACCCCGGTCGGCGAGCGCGGCGAGGCGCTCAGCGTCGGCGAGCGGCAACTCGTCGCCCTGGCCCGGGCGTACGTGGCGGACCCGGATCTGCTGGTGTTGGACGAGGCGACCAGCGCGGTGGACCCGGCCACCGAGGTACGCCTGCAGCGCACCCTGGACGCGGTGACCCGGGGCCGGACCACGGTCGCCATCGCGCACCGGCTGTCCACCGCGCAGGCGGCCGACGAGGTGATCGTGGTGGACCGGGGTCGGGTGGTGCAGCGCGGCCCGCACGACGAACTGGTCCGCGACCCGGAGTCGATCTACGGCCTGCTGTACGCCTCCTGGCTGGAGCAGACCCGCTAGGCCGGGGCCGCGCGGTGCGCACCGGCTGACCTACCATCGACCGGTGCGGATCATGGTCGTACTCGCCCACCCCCGACCCGGCAGCTTCTGCCACGCCCTCGCGGACCGGGTCCGGTCCACCGCCGAGGCCGCGGGTCACGTCGTCACCGTGCACGATCTCGACGCCGAGGGCTTCGAACCGGTGCGCGGGGCGGACGACCTCGTCCGGGCGCACCGCGCCGGCCTGGTCGCCGCCGACGGTCTCGCCGTGGTGCATCCGAACTGGTGGGGCAAGCCACCCGCGATCCTGGCGGGTTGGCTGGACCGGGTCGTCGTGCCGGGCGTGGCCTACGAGCTGCCCGACGCCGCGGGCGTGCCGACGGGCCTGTTGCGGCTGCGCGGTGCCCTGGTCCTGAACACCGGCGACACGCCGCCCGAGCGGGAGCGGGTCGTCTTCGGCGACCCGTTGGACGCGGTGTGGCGCCGGTGCGTTCTGGACTTCTGCGGTGTGCCGCCCGAGGCCGTGCACCGCCGGCTGTTCGGGCCGCTGGCCGGCAGCACCGCATCCGTGCGGGGGGAATGGTTGGCCGAGGCGGCGCGTCTGGCCGCGACCGCGTTCCCGCCGGTCGGACCGACGGTGGTCGACGGAGCGTAACCACGAACTCGGGCTCGTCCGCCCCGACGCGGGTCTGCGGGCGGCATCGAGTCGGCGCTGGCCCGGGCGCGGGCCGGGTGGTCCGCCGAGCCGACGGCCAGGAACCCGCCGACCCGAGGGGAACCGGCCACGACGTCCACCGCGCCCGGTCGGCCGACCGGGATGGCGGCCGGCCCGATCAGTCGGTCGGCCCGGTGGCGCGGTCGGTCGCCGGTCCCGTGCCGGTCGCACCGAGCAGCCGGACCGCGTCGGTCAGGTCACCGGTGACGTAGCGCTGGATGGTCGGGCCCAGCGTGGCGACCACCACCTCCGCGGGCGCGGACGCCAGCGGCTCCAGCTTGATGATGTAGCGCATGATCGCCATCCCGGCCATCTGGGAGGCGACCAGCGACCCGCGCAGCGGCGCCTCGGCCGGGTCGAGGTCCAGCCCGGCCAGCGCCCGGCGGAGGATCTGGGTGACCAGGAACTCGCGCAGCAGCCGGGCGCCCCAGTCGCTGCTCACCCCGGACCGCACCAGCGCGACGGCCGTCCCCCCGGCCGGCGAGTCCCACACGGTCAGGAAGGTCCGGACCAGCCGCTCGCCGAACCCGTCACGACCGCCGGTGAGCAGGCCGGGCAGGATGGCGCCGGGATCGATCGGCGAGTTCATCGCGGCCAGGAAGAGCTGGTCCTTGGTGCCGAAGTAGTGGTGCACCAGCGCCGGGTCCACCCCGGCCGCGCCGGCGATGGCCCGGATCGACGCGCCGTCGAAACCCTTCTCCGCGAACGCGTCGCGGGCCGCGGCCAGGATCGCCTCCCGGGTGTCCGGGTTGCCGGGCCGCCGCCCGCTCCGCCGTGCCACAGGTCCCCTCTCTCCCGCCGGTCAGCTCGTCCGGCGCCGCAGCGTCGCCGCGGCCAGCACCAACGCCACCACCACCGCGCCGGCCACGACGCCGAGATCCCGCCACATCGTGCCGGTCGCGTCGGTGTGCGCGCCGACCTCCTGCAGCGCCTCGACCGCGTACGTCAGCGGCAGCGCGTTGCTGATCCCGTGCAGCCAACCGGCCATCTGGTCGCGTGCGACGAACAGCCCGCAGAGCAGGATCTGTGGGATCACCACGACCGGCATGAACTGTACGGCCTGGAACTCGGTCCGGGCGAAGGCGCTGCACAGCAGCCCGAGCGCCACCCCGAGCACGGCGTTCACCACCGCGATCAGGATCACCAACCCGGCCGGCCCGGCGGTGTCCAGCCCGAACACCCAGTACGCGACGGCGGACGCCACGCTCGCCTGCACCGCGGCGGCCAGCCCGAACGCGATGCCGTAGCCGAACAGCAGGTCCAGCTTGCCCAGCGGGGTGGTGAGCAGCCGTTCGAGGGTGCCGGTGGTGCGCTCGCGCAGCATCGCGATGCTGGTCACCAGGAACATGATGGTGAACGGGAAGATGCCCAACATGATCAACGCGACCCGGTCGAACATGGCCGGCTGGCCGGGCGGGGTCGGCTGGTCGGCGTACATGTAGTAGACCAGCGTGAGCAGCACGGCCGGGACGACCAGCAGCAGGGCGACCGTACGCCGGTCGTGCCGCAGCTGGCGCAGGATGCGGACGATGGTGCTGCCCAGGATCCGCGGGTTCATGACGCGCCCCTCTCCACGTCGCGTTCCTGGTCCCGGATGAGGCGCAGGAACGCCTCGTCCAGGTCGTCGGTGCCGGCCCGGCGGCGGACCGCGTCCGGGGTGTCGTCGGCGATCAGCGCGCCGTCGCGGATCATCAGGAGCCGGTCGCAGCGGGCGGCCTCGTCCATCACGTGGCTGGACACCAGCAGCGTGGCGCCGTCGGCGGCCAGCGCGTGGAACCGCCGCCACAGCTCGTCCCGCAGCACCGGGTCCTGGCCGACGGTCGGCTCGTCGAGGACGATCAGCTCGGGGCGGCCGACCAGCGCGCAGGCCAGCGAGGCCCGGCTGCGCTGGCCGCCGGAGAGCGTGCCGACCAGTTGCTTCGCCGCGTCGGCCAGGCCCACCTCGGCGATCACCCGGTCCGCCTCGGCGGCCGGTGTGCCGTGCAGGGTGGCGAAGTACCGGGCGTTCTCCCGCACGGTCAGGTCGGCGTAGACGCTGGGCGCCTGGGTCAGGTAGCCGATCCGGCGGCGCAGGGCCGGCGACCCGGCCGGTGTGCCGAGCACGCTCACCGACCCGCCGGACACCTTCTGCACGCCGACCACCGCGCGCATCAGGGTGGTCTTCCCGCTGCCACTCGGCCCGAGCAGGCCGGTCACCCGGCCGGCCGGCACCCGGCAGCTCAACCGGTGCAACACCTCGCGTCCGCCTCGGCGGACCACGAGGTCACGCACCTCGATCGCGGTCTCCATGGCTCCTCCCGACTAATTCAACACCTGATGAACTCAACGCTAGTTGAAATCTTGCCGGGGCACAACAGCCCCCTTGACTTCGAGTGCGCTCGAACTGGAAGCCTGGTAGCCGTGGACACACACCGGGACGAGATGACGTGGACGGTGAGCGAGGCCGCCGAGCGGGTCGGGCTGACCGCGTACACGCTGCGCTGGTACGAGCAGGAAGGACTGCTCGACCGGGTCGGCCGGGACTCGGCCGGCCGGCGGCGGTACACCAAGGCGGATCTGGACTGGCTGGTGCTGCTCACCCGGCTGCGTCGGACCGGCATGCCGATCCGGGACATGCGCCGGTACGCCGACCTGGCCCGGCAGGGCGAGGGCACGATCGGCAGCCGGCTGGCGCTGTTCCGGACGCACCGGGACCGGGTGCTGACCCGGATCGCGGAACTGGAACAGGACCTCGCCGCGCTCAACCATAAAATCGACATGTACGGCCGGCTGGTCGAGGCCGGCGGGTCCGTCGAACCGGCGCTCGGCGTACCCGCCCGGACGCCGGGCTGACCGGACAGGCCGGCAGGCAACGGGCATTGCGCTTCTGAACGGGCATGCGGCACGATGACGGCCGTGTCCGCCCGTACCACGCTGGCCCCAGGTTTTCTCGACGACTGGGTGGACCGGCTGCGCACCGTCCCCGGTCCACCCGCCGTCGCCCTGCTGCTGCGCGGCAGCCACGCCCGGGACGCCGCGACCGAGTTCAGCGACGTCGACCTGGACCTGCTGGTGGCCGACCCGGTGCCGGCCCGCAACCCGGCGTACCTGGCCCAGACCGGCGACCGGCTGGTGCACGTCTCGGTGGCGGTCCGCGACGTCGAGTCCTGGCTGGCCCGCCTCGACCAGCCCGCCCCCTGGGCGTTCGGCCTGCCGGTGGCCGCGCCGGCCCGGCTGCTGTGGGCCGACCCGGTCTGGCGGTCCCGGGTCGACCGGAACCTGATCTGCCAGCCCGGCCGGGAACCGGAACTCGAGGACCTGGTCGCCGACCTGGGGAAGGCGACCGGCGCGTTCGTCGCCGGGGACGAACTCGGGGTCCGGCTGGCCGCGGCGGACCTGGCCCGGCGCTGCCCGTCGGTGCTGCGCTGGGCCAACCCGCCGGTCACCGTCACCTCCCGCCGGGGCGCGCTGGAGACGGCACTGGGCCTGCCGGTCGCCCCGCCCGGCTACCGGGCCGACCTGCTGGCGTGCCTGGGCGCGCGACCCCGCTCCGCCGGGCAACTGCAGGCCGCCGCGCACCGGCTGGTCGCCGGCACGCTCACCCTGGTCCGGCCGTACGCCGACCAGTTCGTCCCGGCGGTCGGGGCGGACCTGGCCGCGGCACTGGCCGACGGGCGGCTGGCCCGCTACGTGGACCAGCTGGGCCGACGCGACCGGTTCCCGGCCAACCGGCGGCGGGCCGGCGGCGGGTCGGACTGGGCGGGGTGATCCCGGCCACAGGGCGGGCGGGGTGCCGGCGACGCCGGGTGGTGGAGAATTGCTCACTGTGCGCGCTCCTGATCTTTCATCCTCCGAACGACCGCCCGGCGGTGCGTCGGTGTCCGCGCTGGACCCGGCCATCGCCGCCCGACTGCGCCGGACCCCGGACGGCCTGGTCGCGGCCGTGGTCCGGCAGCACGACTCCGGGGAGGTGCTGATGCTGGCCTGGATGAACGACGAGGCGCTGCACCGCACCCTCACCACCGGCCGGGCCACCTACTGGTCGCGCAGCCGCCGCGAGTACTGGGTCAAGGGCGCCACCTCCGGCCACCACCAGTACGTCCGCTCGGTCGCCCTGGACTGCGACGGCGACGCCCTCCTGGTCTCGGTCGACCAGGTGGGCGCGGCCTGTCACACCGGCAACCGGACCTGCTTCGCCGACGAACTGCCGGTGACCACGCCGACGCCCGGTGCGGCGACCGGCGGTTCAGGGGAGGACGCGTGACCACCGGCACGGTCAGCCCGGACGAGGGCACCTTCCGGGACCTGGCGGCCGACCTGCGGGTGGTGCCGGTGGTCCGGCGGCTGCTCGCCGACGGGGAAACCCCGGTCGGCGTCTACCGCAAGCTGGCCGGCGGACCGGGTACGTTCCTGCTGGAGTCCGCCGAGCAGGGTTCCGCCGGCACCGCCTGGTCGCGCTACTCGTTCATCGGCGTCCGCAGCAGCGCCACCCTCGTCGAGCGGGACGGCCGGGCGGTCTGGCTCGGCACCCCGCCGACCGGCCTGCCCACCGAGGGCGACCCGGTACGCGTGCTGCGCGAGACGGTCGCGACGCTGGCCGCCTCCGCCGCCGCCCCGGTCGACGGCCTGCCCCCGCTCACCGGCGGGCTGGTCGGCTACCTCGGCTACGACTTCGTCCGCCGGCTGGAACGGCTGCCGGAGCTGACCGAGGACGACCTCGACCTGCCCGAGCTGGGCATGATGCTCGCCACCGACCTGGTGGTGCTGGACCACTTCGACGGCACGGCGATCCTGGTCGCCAACGCGATCCTGCCCGCGCCCGGCGACCCGGAGCGGGACGACCGGCTGGTGGCCGCCGCGTACCACCAGGCGGTGGGCCGGCTGGACGCGATGACCACCGCGCTGTCCCGGCCGATCCCACCGACCATCTCCACCATCGGCGCGCCGCCGCCCGGAACGGCCCGCTGCCGCACTCCCGACGGCGGATACCAGACGTCGGTGGGGACGGCCAAGGAGGCGATCCGGGCCGGCGAGTGTTTCCAGATCGTGCTCTCCCAGCGGTTCGAGCGGGACACCGAGGCCGACCCGTTGGACATCTACCGGGTGCTGCGCACCACCAACCCCAGCCCGTACATGTACCTGCTGCGGTTCGACGGGTTCGACATCGTGGGCTCGTCGCCGGAGGCGCATCTCAAGGTCACGGCGGGGGAGCGGGGCGAGCGGCGGGCGATGCTGCACCCGATCGCCGGCACCCGGCCGCGCGGCGAGACCCCGCAGGCCGACGCCCGGCTGGCCGCCGAACTGCTCGCCGACCCGAAGGAACGGGCCGAGCACGTGATGCTTGTCGACCTGGGCCGCAACGACCTCGGCCGGGTCTGTCGACCGGGCACGGTCGAGGTGCCCGAGTTCGCCATGATCGAGCGCTACAGCCACGTCATGCACATCGTCTCGACCGTGGTGGGCACGCTGGCGCCGGACCGGTCCGCGTTCGACGCGCTGGCGGCCACCTTCCCGGCCGGCACCCTCTCCGGCGCCCCCAAGGTACGGGCCATGGAGATCATCGAGGAGTTGGAGCCGACCCGTCGTGGCCTGTACGGCGGCACGGTGGGCTACTTCGGCTTCGGCGGCGACATGGACATGGCGATCGCGATCCGGACCGCGCTGATCCGGGCCGGCCGGGCGTACGTGCAGGCCGGCGCGGGCATCGTCGCGGACTCCCAGCCGGACGCCGAGGACCGGGAGACCCGCAGCAAGGCCGCAGCCGTACTGGCCGCCATCGCCGCCGCCGAGACCCTGCGGCCGGCCCGGTGACCGGCCCCACCGCCCCGGAGCGGAACGACGCCGGACGACCCGACCCCGCCGTCGCCCGCCCGGCGCCGTCCGGGCGGCGCGTGCTGACGTACGCGGTCCTGCTCTGCCTGGTCGGCGCGGGCCTGGCCCTGGCCACCGCGAGCCGGACCTGGTCGGTGGAGGTCACGGCGCGTCCGGTGCCGCTGCCCGAGGTACGGGTGACCCGAACCGGCGCGGCTCTGCTGCCCTGGCTGCCGGCGCTGGCCCTGGTCGGGCTGGCCGGGGCCGGCGCCCTGCTGGCCACCCGAGGGCTGCCCCGGCGGCTGCTCGGGGTGCTGCTGGCACTGGTCGGCCTGGGCGTCACCGTCGGCGGCGGTCACGGCCTGACCGGCCTGGACCGGGGTTCCGCGTCCGCGCTCTGGCCGGTGGGCTGCGCGATCGGCGGGGTGCTGCTCGCCCTGGGCGGCGCGCTCACCGCCGTCCGGAGCCGGGACTGGCCCACCATGGGCGCCCGTTACCAGCGGGCCGGAACCCCGGACCCGGCCCGACCACCGCTCGCGGACCCGACCGCCCGCGCCGCGGACCCGTCCGCCCGCGCCGCGGACCCGACCGCCCGCGCCGCGGACCCGTCCGCCCCCGCCGCGGACCGCCGGCTCGACAACCGGCGCACCGTCGAGGCCTGGGACGCCCTCGACCGCGGCGAGGACCCGACGGCCGACTGACGCCCACCGACGCCGCACCACCCGGGCGGATTGTGACCGCGGGCGCGGCCGGGGTCGGATCAGGCCCGCCCTCAGCGGACCGGGTGGGCGTCGGAGCGGGACAGCGCGGCCACCAGTCAGCGCAGTTCGTCCTGCCGTCGGGCCCGGTCCCGGTCGGCGCAGACGGCCGCCCAGGCGTTGCCCCGGGCGGTCGCGCCGCCGGAGTCGATCGCCCGCTCCACCGTGTGCGCCAGGCCGATCGCCACCGACCGCAGCAGATGGCCGAACCCGGTCGAAATGTCCGGCTGCCCAGTCCGCATGTGCCACCCCGCAGAAGAGAGTCGCTCCGCCCGGTCGGGCCGCGCGGTCGGCCGGCCACCGGCGGGGCGGTGCCCGTTCCGCCCCGCCGGCCGGCTCCCACGCCGTAGACCGAGGCGGGCCGCGCCGCGCCGCTTCGAGTCTGCCCGAGGACGATGGTGCCGGGCGGGTGTTTCCCCGCGATGTCCGCGCGGTCACCGCCGCCGGTCGGCCGACCCCGACCCCCGGGCTGCGGATCATGGCCCGGCATGGTGTCATTGTGTGGTGATCGTCGATGCGTTCCCGTGGCGGTCGGTGACTTCCCCCTCACCAGAAGTCGGCCATTATGCCCGACGGCTCCAGGTGAGCGGCGCCATACCCCCGGCACCGGTGACCCCGGTCGCGGCACCTAGCATCGGCCCATGACACCCGGAGAGGGGAGTCCGTTGGTGACCGCTGAGCATTCGCACGCAGAGGGCGACAACGCCGGCCCGGCGAGGTCCGGGAACGTCCTCGACGAGATCCTGGTCGGGGTCCGGGAGGACGTCGAACGGCGCCGGGAGCGGATCCCGCTGGAGCAGATCCGCCGGCTGGCCGCCGAGGCGCCGCCGGCCCTCGACGCGTACGCGGCGCTGCGCCGGTCGGGGGTCGCCGTGATCGCCGAGGTGAAACGGTCGTCCCCGTCCAAGGGGCCGCTGGCCGAGATCGCCGACCCGGCCGACCTGGCCGGCGAGTACGCGGCCGGCGGGGCGCGCTGCATCAGCGTGCTCACCGAGGGCCGCTGGTTCGGCGGGTCGCTGGACGACCTGGCCGCGGTCCGGGCCGCCGTGAACGTCCCGGTGCTGCGCAAGGACTTCGTGGTCTCCAGCTACCAGGTGCACGAGGCGCGCGCGCACGGCGCCGACCTGGTCCTGCTGATCGTCGCCGCGTTGGAGCAGAACGCCCTGGTCGGCCTGCTGGAGCGGGTCGAGTCGCTGGGCATGACCCCGCTGGTCGAGGTGCACAACGAGGAGGAGGCCGACCGGGCCCTGGAGGCGGGCGCGCGGGTGATCGGGGTCAACGCCCGTGACCTGCGTACCCTGGAGGTCGACCGGTCCGTCTTCGAGCGGATCGCCCCCGGTCTGCCCAGCGGCGTTGTCAAGATCGCCGAGTCGGGCGTGCGCGGACCGCACGACCTGATCCGGTACGCCTCCGCCGGCGCCGACGCCGTGCTGGTGGGCGAGGGCCTGGTCACCAAGAAGAGCCCCCGCGAGGCGGTCGCCGAACTGGTCAACGCGGGCAACCACCCGGCCACCCCCCGGCCGGTCCGGTAGCACCCGGCCGCACAGCGCCGGCGCGAGCGAGAGGACTCCTGCGAGATGAGCGCGAGCGCGCTGGCCGGCGCCGCCGGCCTGCTGCCCGGTCCGGACGGCCGGTTCGGCCGGTACGGCGGGCGGTTCGTCCCCGAGGCCCTGGTGGCCGCCCTCGACGAGCTGGACGCGGCCTACCGGCACGCGATGGCCGACGAGGCGTTCCAGGCCGAGTTCGGCGCCCTGCTGCGCGACTACGCGGGCACCCCGTCGCCGCTCTACCGGGCGCACCGGCTCAGCGCCCGGGTCGGCGCCGAGGTGCTGCTCAAGCGCGAGGACCTGAACCACACCGGCGCCCACAAGATCCGCAACGTGCTCGGTCAGGCGCTGCTGACCCGGCGGATGGGCAAGTCCCGGGTCATCGCCGAGACCGGCGCCGGGCAGCACGGGGTGGCCAGCGCCACCGCCGCGGCCTACCTCGACCTGGACTGCGTGGTCTACATGGGCGAGGTGGACACCGAGCGGCAGGCGCTGAACGTGGCCCGGATGCGGATGCTCGGCGCCACCGTCATCCCGGTCACCACCGGTTCGCGCACCCTCAAGGACGCGGTCAACGAGGCGCTGCGCGCCTGGGTCGCCGAGGTGGACACCAGCCACTACCTGCTCGGCACCGCGTCCGGCCCGCACCCGTTCCCGGCCATGGTGCGGGACTTCGTCCGCGGCATCGGGGTGGAGGCCCGGCAGCAGTCGCTGGACCTGCTCGGCCGACTGCCGGACGCGGTCACCGCCTGCGTCGGCGGCGGGTCCAACGCGATCGGCATCTTCCACGCCTTCATCGGCGACCCGGACGTCCGGCTGTACGGCTTCGAGGCCGGCGGCGACGGGATGGACACCGGCCGGCACGCGGCCAGCATCACCGGCGGGTCGTCCGGGGTGCTGCACGGCGCCCGCACCTACGTGCTGCAGGACGACGACGGGCAGACGCTGGAGTCGCACTCGATCTCGGCCGGGCTGGACTACCCGGCCGTCGGTCCCGAGCACGCCTGGCTGCACGACACCGGCCGGGCGTCGTACCGGCCGGTCACCGACGCCGAGGCGATGGACGCGTTCCAGCTGCTCTGCCGCACCGAGGGGATCATCCCGGCGATCGAGAGCGCGCACGCGCTGGCCGGCACGCTGCGGGTGATCCCCGAGTTGACCGAGCGGTTGGGCCGCACCCCGACCGTGGTGGTCAACCTGTCCGGCCGGGGTGACAAGGACGTGCACACCGCGGGCACCTGGTTCGGGATCCTGGACGGGGAGAACAGGGCATGAGCATCTCGACCGTCTTCGAGAAGGCCCGGGCCGAGGGACGGGCCGTGCTATTCGGGTGCATGCCGGCCGGGTTCCCCACCGTCGAGGGCAGCATCGCCGCGATGACCGCCATGCTGGACGCCGGGGTGGACGTCGTCGAGGTGGAGATCCCGTACTCCGACCCGGTGATGGACGGGCCGGTCATCCAGCGGGCCAGCGACATCGCGCTCTCCGGTGGCGTCCGCGTCGCCGACACGCTGCGAATCATCGAGGCGGTGGCCGGCACCGGCGCCCCGGTGGTGACGATGACGTACTGGAACCCGATCGAGCGGTACGGCGTCGACCGGTTCGCCCGGGATCTCGCGGCGGCCGGCGGCACCGGCCTGATCACCCCGGACCTGATCCCGGACGAGGCCGACGAGTGGCTGGCCGCCTCCGACGCGTACGGGCTGGACCGCACCTTCCTGGTCTCGCCGTCCTCCACCGACCGGCGGCTGGCGATGACCGTCGAGCACTGCCGGGGCTTCGTCTACGCCACGGCGATCATGGGCGTCACCGGCGCCCGGGAGAACACCTCGAACCTGGCTCCCGACCTGGTCGCCCGGGTCCGGGCGGTGACCGACCTGCCGGTCGGCGTCGGCCTCGGCGTGGGCACCGGCGGCCAGGCCGCCGAGGTCGGCGGGTACGCCGACGGGGTCATCGTCGGCAGCGCGCTGATCCGCTGCCTGCTCGACGCGCCGGACCGGGCCACCGGCCTGACCGCGCTGCGCGCCCTGAGCACCGAACTGGCCGAAGGGGTGCGCGCGGTCCGTCGCTGATCACCGCCCTGCCGACGACCACGGGCACAAAGAGGTCCGCGCGGTCCGCCGCGCTGCCGGCGACCACGGGCACAGCCGGCGCCCGGCGGGCCGGACCGGGCGGCCCGGCGGGCCGGACCGGGCGGCCCGGCGGGCCGGACCGGGCGGCCCGGCGGGCCGGACGGGCTGCCCGGCGGGGCGGACCGAGCGGATCGACCCCGCCCCGGGGTGCCGCGGACACCGGGTGCGACGGTAGCGTATGCACCCGTGAACCTCGCCTCGTTGGCCCCGCAGGCGGCCCTGCCCAGTCCCAGCACGGCGGTGTGGCAGCTCGGGCCCGTCCCGATCCGCGCGTACGCGCTGTGCATCGTGCTCGGCATCGTCGTCGCGGCGGTGGTGACCGAGGCGCGGCTGCGGCGCCGCGGTGTCGCCCCCGGCGCGACGCTCGACATCGCCGTCTGGGCGGTGCCGTTCGGGATCATCGGTGCCCGGCTCTACCACGTGATCTCCTCGCCGCAGGCGTACTTCGGCGCGGACGGCCACCCGCTGAACGCCTTCAAGATCTGGGAGGGCGGCCTCGGCATCTGGGGCGCCATCGTCGGCGGGGCGCTGGGCGCCTGGCTGGCGGTGCGCCAGCTCGGCCTGCCGCTCTCGGTGGTCGCCGACGCGCTCGCCCCGGGCCTGCCGCTGGCCCAGGCGATCGGCCGGCTGGGCAACTGGTTCAACAACGAGTTGTACGGCGGCCCGACCACCCTGCCCTGGGGTCTGCAGATCCACCGGATGGATCCCGACAACCCCGGTCACGCGCTGCGCGACGGCGCGGGCAACCCGGTGCTGGAGCCCGCCCTGTACCACCCGACCTTCCTGTACGAGCTGGTCTGGAACCTCGGCGTGGCGGCCCTGGTCTACCTGGTCGACAGGCGCGTCAAGTTCGGCCGGGGCCGGGCGTTCGCGCTGTACGTGATGGCCTACACCGCCGGCCGGTTCTGGATCGAGATGATGCGCCGCGACGAGGCGAACATCATCCTCGGCCTGCGGCTGAACGTGTGGACCTCGGTGCTGGTCTTCCTCGGCGCGCTGATCTACTTCCTCCGGGTCCGCGGTCCGCGCGAGTACGTCGTACCGGTCACCCCGCCGGCTCCCGCCGAGCCGGCGGGCGACATCTCCCGTACCGACGTCTCCCGGCCGACCGCGGCCGCCGCGCCGACCGGTTACCGGGTGGTGTCCGAGGCGGAGTTCCGGACCTACCAGGAGACCGGCGAGCTGCCGGCCGGGCCGGCCGGCGGTGACGGCGCCGACCCGGCGCCGGCGGCGGACGCCGCGCCGGTGTCCGCCGAGTCCGGCGAGGACGAGCCCGACGAGGCCGACGAGGACGAGGCCGCGGACGGGCCGGACCGGGCGGACCGGGCCCGGGCGGCCGCACCCGCCCCCCGGTCCGCCGACCGGGACAGCTGAGCGGGGGAGCCGGACCGATGCGTACGGCCGTGGTGGTGGGCACCGGGATCGGCGGCCTGGCCGTCGCCGGTGCCCTGGCCCGTACCGGCTGGCAGGTGACCCTGCTGGAACGGGCGGAGCGGGTACGCGCCGAGCGCACCGCGTTGATCCTCTGGCCGAACGGCATCCGGGCGTTGCACGCGCTCGGTCTCGGCGCGGGCCTGGCGGCGATCGGCACCCCGCTGCCCGCGGCCGGGGTCCGGCGTCCGGACGGCGCCTGGCTGGTGCAGCCGCGGGCCAGCACGGCCGAGCGGTCGCCGGTGGTGGTGCACCGGGAGGACCTGCACGACGCGCTAATCGCCGGCCTCGGTGACCGGGTCGACATCCGCACCGGCGTGCAGGTGCGCACGGTGCGCACCCCCGACACCGGGCAACCGGTCGTGGGCGACGGGCGGTACACCTTCGCCGCCGACCTGGTGGTGGCCGCCGACGGCATCGACAGCGTGCTGCGGACCCGGCTGGCGCCGGAGTCCGCGGCGGTCAGCTCCGGCTGCGCCTCCTGGCGCGCGGTGATCCCCTGGTACCGGGCGCCGCACCTGCCGGCCGACCGCCCGGCGGCGGGGGAGACCCTCGGCGCGGGCTACCGGTTCATCGCCGCGTCGCTCGGCGAGCGCGGCTCGGCGGGCGGGTCGTCCCGGGGCGGCATCTACTGGATCGCCACGGCGGCCGGCGCGCAGCGGCCGGAGCCGCCGGCCACCCAGCTGGCCCTGCTGCGCCGGTGGTTCGCCAACTGGCCGGCCCCGATCGGCGAGCTGCTGGCCGCCACCGAACCGGAGGACCTGGTCCAGCAGGAGGTTCGGGAACTGCGGCCGCTGCCCCGGTCGTACGGCTTCCCGTCCGGCACCGGCGGCGTGGTGCTGCTCGGCGACAGTGCGCACGCCATGCCGCACCACCTCGGGCAGGGCGCCTGCCTGGCGTTCGAGGACGCCGCCACCCTCGGGTCGCTGGTCCGCGAGGTGGCCCCGGGTGCCCCGCTGCGGGCCGCGGTCGAGGCGTACAGCCGAATGCGCATCCCGCGGGCGGCGACCGTGGTCCGGCAGACCCGGCGGATGTCGGCCGTGCTGCAGACCCGGGGGCGGCTGGCCCTGCGGGCCCGGGACGCCGCGCTCGGCAAGCTCACCCCCCGGTTGCTGGGCAGCGCCGCGAGCACGGCCGCCCAGTGGCGTCCGCCCGCCTGAGCCTGCCGGGCTGAGGCGGCGACGCCGGCCCGCCGCATTCCCCGGGCTGATCCGAGGTTTACTCAGGTCTCTGGAAGATCTGTTGTTTTCCCTGCTCAGACCCGTTTGTCCGAGTGCTCGGATAGTCCGGTCCGGCGCCCGGTCCGGCCCGAACGGGGGGACCGTCGGCATCGGCCGCGGGCGCAGACTACCCGGGAGTGGGGAGGGGCCCGACGTGCGCATGCTCGACCAGCCGACCGCGGCGGCCCGGCTCGCCCCCACCCGCTGCGAGGTACGCCTGCTCGGGCCCGTGCGGCTGGTCGGTCCCGCCGGCCCGGTCGACCTGCCGGACGACGTACCGGTCCTGCTCGGTCTGTTGGCCCTGCGGCCCGGCCGGCCGGTCCCCGCCACCGCGCTGGCCGGGCCGACCCGGCCGGTGGACCGGCGGATCGGGGACCTGACCGCCGCCTTCGCCCGGTGCGGCCTGCCGGACGCGGTGCGCCCGGTCCGCGACGGCTACCTGCTGCGACTGGCCGGCCGACGGATCGACACCGTCCGGTTCGGCCACCTGCTGCACCGGGCCCGGTCCCGGGCGGCGGCGGGCGACCCGGGCGGCGCCGCCGGGTTGTTCACCGCGGCGCTGCGGCTGTGGCAGCCGGAACGGCCGGCCGGAACACCGGCCGCCGGGTGGCCGGCCGGCGGGGACGCCGACGGTGCCGCGAGGCCGGCGGCCGACCCCGGGGTCCGGGCCGTGTTCGAGGCCGAGCCGATGGCCGGCTGTCCGGTGGACCCGGCCGGCTGGGCCGCCGCCGAGGTCGGCCGGCTGGTGCAGGCGAGGGTCGCGGCGGTGGAGGAGCGCTGGGAGTGCGGGCTGCGGCTGGCCGCCGCCGCGTACTCCGTGGCGGGCGGGCCGACGGCGGACCGGGACGTGGTGCTGGCCGGGCAGGCCGCGGTCCGGACGGCGGGCGTCGCGGTGGCCGATCTGGAGGCGGCGGTGGCCCGGCATCCGCTCCGGGCCCGGTTGTGGGAACTGCTGCTCGCCGCGGCGTTCCTGGCCGCCGGTCGGCGCGCCGCGGGCGAGGTGGCCGCCCGCGCCGGGCGCACCTTCGCCGACCAGCTCGGGGTCGAGCCGGGGGAGCGGCTGCGCGTCCTGGCCGAACACGCGCGCCGGGGCGACCTGGCCGACCGCTGGCCGGTCACCGTCCCGTCGCCGCGGCCGGCCCGGGCCCCCGAGCGGCCGGCCCGGCGGCCCGCCCTGCCGGTGCCGATGACCGCGCTGCTCGGCCGGGACGACCTGCTTGCGGCGGTGCTGCGGGCCCTGGGCACCCGCCGGCTGGTCACCCTGACCGGACCGGGCGGGGCGGGGAAGACCAGGCTGGCCGTGGCCGTCGCGCACCGGTACGCCCCGGCGGCCTGGTTCGTCGACCTCAGCGCCGTGGACCGGCCGGCCGGGGTGGCCGAGGCGGTCGCCACTGCGCTCGGCAGCCGCCCCGACCCGGTCGGGGCGGCGCCGGACACCCGGGCCGACCCGGCCGAGGCGTTCGGTCCCGCCCCGGCGATGCTGGTCCTGGACAACTGCGAACACCTGCTGCCCGGCTGCCGGGACCTGGTCCGTCGGCTGCTGGCCGGGTGCCCGCAGCTGCGGATCCTGGCGACCAGCCGGGTCGCGCTCCGGTCACCCGCCGAGACGGCCGTGCCGGTCCCGCCGTTGGCCTCGCCGACGCCGGGGACCGGACACACCATCGCCGGCCTGTCGGCGCACCCGGCCACCCGGTTGTTTTTGGAGCGGGCCCGGGGCCGGGCCGGCCGGCCGGTGCCGGAGGACAGCGCCGACGACGTGGCTCGGCTCTGCGCCGAATTGGACGGGCTGCCGCTGGCGATCGAGCTGGCCGCCGCCCGTACCTCACTGCTGAGCGTCGCGGAGATCGTCCGCCGGACCCGGGCCGACCTGCGGCTGCTGCGCAGTCCCGATCCGACCGCGCCGGATCGGCACCGCACCCTGACCGCCGCGGTGGAGTCCAGCGTGGCCCAGCTCGACGGGCCGGCCCGGGCGCTGTTCGACCGGTTGGCGGTCTTCTCGGCCGGCTTCACCCGGGACGCCGCCGAGGCGTTGGGCGGCCCCGACGCCCGGGCGGCCCTGACCGACCTGGTGGAGGCGTCCCTGGTGGTGCCGGAGTCCGGCGTCGGCACCGTCACCCGGTACCGGATGTTGGTGCCGATCCGCCGGCACGCGCTGGCCCGGCTGACCGCCGCCGGCGACGAGCCGGCCATCCGCGACCGACACGCCCGGTACGTCCTGGACCTCGCCGAACGGTCCGAGGCCCGGTTGCGCGGCGCCGACCAGGAACGCTGGCTGCGCCGGTTGCGGGCCGAGGCGGCCAACCTGCGGGACGCCATGGCCTGGTTCGCCGACCGTCCGGGCGACCGGTACGGGGACCTGCGGTTGGCCGCGACCCTGGCCACGTACTGCCGGCTGGAGGGGCGGTACCGGGAGGGACTGGACTGGCTGGCGGCGGCCCTGGCCCGGCGCCCCGACGCTCCGCCGGGACTGCGGGCCCGGGCCGGTATCGGCGCCGCCATGCTGGCGATGCTGTACTGCGACTACCCGAGCGCGATCGAGCACGCGGAGGTGGCCCGGTCGGCGTGCCGGGCGGCCGGCGACCGGCAGGGCGAGGCCCGGGTGGAGCTGACCCTCGGCTCGGTGGCCCGGGAGGAGGCCCGGTACGCCGACTCGGCGGCCCACCTGGCCGCCGCGGCCGCGTTGTTCGCCGAGTGCGGCGACGAGTGGGGGGCGGCGCAGGCGGCCCTGCTGCGGGGCTGCACCTGCTGGCTCTCCGGCGACCTGGGCCGGGCGGAGCCGGTGCTGCGGGCCAGCCTGCGCCGGTACGAACGGCTGGGTGACCTGGAGGCGGAGGCGTCGGCGCTGGTGAACCTCGGTGCCGTGGCGCTCTACCGGGGCGACCCGGACCGGGCCGCGGCGCTGCTCGACGCGGCCCTGCAACGCTTCGCCGCGATCCGGTTCCCCGAGGGGATCGGCTGGGCGCACAACCTGCGCGGCGTGGTCGAGCTGCGGGCTCGGCGGACCGACCGGGCGGCGGCGCACCTGACCGCCAGCCTCGCCGCGCACCGGCAGGTCGGCGACCGGTGGCGGACCGCCAGCGTCCTGGAGGCGCTGGCCGAACTGGCCCGGTTGGACGGCGCCGCCGACCGGGGCGCCCGGCTGCTCGGCGCGGCGGCGCGGATCCGGGCCGAGATCGGCGCGCCGGTGCCGGGCTGCGAGCGGCCCGAGGTCGAGGCGACCGAGAGCGGCCTGCGGGCCGAGTTGGGCGGGGACGCGTTCCGGCGCGCGCACCAGCAGGGCCGGTCGGCCCCGCTGGACAGCCTCACCGGCGCCGCGCCGCCCGCGCCCACCCGCCCGGTCGCCGGCTGAGCCGCGTTCCGGCGACGCCGGCCGGGAAGCCAGCCGCGTTCCGGCGACGCCGGCCGAGGACCGCGACCGAGGACCGCGACCGAGGACCGCGACCGAGGACCGCGACCGAGGACCGCGACCGAGGCCGCGGTCACCGAGTCAGCCGAGGACCGCGGCCGGTTCGGCGATGCAGGCGGTGCCGATCCGGCGGAAGCCGGCCCGTAGGTAGACCCGGGCGATGTCCTCGCTGCCGGCGGAGAGGAAGACCAGGTCCACGCCGTCGGCCAACAGGCGCCGGGCCAGCGCGGCGGTGAGCGCCAGGCCGAGGCCGCGCCGCCGGGCCGCCGGCACGGTGGCCACCCCGGCCAGTTCCGCGACGTCGTCGACCCGCATCGCCATGCCGCTGGCCAGCGCGCCGTCGCCGGGCAACTCGACCAGCGCCGACAGCCGGGTGCCGGCGGTCGCCCGGGCCCGTTCGGCCTCGATGTCGGCGGGCGCCGGCCGGACCAGCGCGGCGTCCCGGGCGGCCGGTCCGGCATCACCCCGTCCGGTGCCCGGCGCGCCGAAGCCGACCTGGGCCACCGCGCGGCGCGCTGCCACGTCCGCCGGGAAGCTCTCCGCCGCCGGGTCGAGGATCCGCACCGGTACGTCCGGCAGCTCCCCGGCGGCCGGCAGCGCGGCCGGGTCCAGCACCATCAGCGGGGCCTCCAGCACCGACAGCCCGGCCGAGCGGGCCACCGGCAGCAGGTCGGGGACCCGCTCGTGCACCCACTCGAACGCCTCGGGCAGGCCCAGCTCGCGCTGCCGCTCGCGGACGGCGGCGAGGTCGGCCGCCGAGGGCGGTCCGGGGCCGTCGATGCGCGGCCGGGCATAGTACGGGAAACCAGCGTCCTCCCGAACAAAAAGCACCAGAGGCCCGAAGTCCTCCGCACGGGCGGTATCCCGGGGCACCGCGTCGTAGAAGCGTTCCAGCCGGTCGAACAGCTCACCGCGCTCGTCAGTCACGCGCGCGAGCGTACCTGTCCCAGTACGTGGAAGGTGTGATCATTTACTACTGGTGGATCGGGGTTGCCCCTAACGTACACTCAATAATCCCCACCCAGGGCCGACGTCGTCCCGACCGTGACAGCACGTGAACGACGACAGGAGGCCCGGTGGCTTTCTCGTACCCTCTCCCGCCGCAAAACCGCCCGGCCGGCGACCGGACCGGGCTGTACGACCCGGCGTACGAACACGACGCCTGTGGTGTGGCGTTCGTCGCCGACCTGCACGGCCGGCGCTCGCACGAGGTAGTGGCGGGCGGGTTGTCCGCGCTGTGCCGGCTCGACCATCGCGGCGCCCGAGGGGCCGAACCGAACACCGGCGACGGCGCCGGGATCATGATCCAGGTCCCCGACGGCTTCCTCCGGGAGGCCGTCGATCTCTCCCTCCCCCCGGCCGGGCAGTACGCCACCGGTCTGGTCTTCCTGCCCGCCGACCCGGACGAGGAACTGCGCGCCCGCCGGGTGGTGGAGAAGTACGCGCTGGTCGAGGGCGCTGAGATCATCGGCTGGCGGGACGTACCGGTGCGGCCGGACGGCCTGGGCGAGACGGCGGACGCCGCCCGGCCCCGGATCCGGCAGGTGTTCCTCGCCGCCCACCGGCTGACCGGCTCGCCGGCCGGCCCGGCCGGCGAACCGCTGGCCGGGCTGGAACTGGACCGGGTCGCCTTCTGCGTCCGCAAGCAGGCCGAGCGGGAGACCGCCCAGCGCGGCGTGCCGGCCTACTTCCCGTCGCTGTCGGCCCGGACCATGGTCTACAAGGGCATGCTCACCCCGGACCAGTTGCCGGCCTTCTACCCGGACCTGACCGACCCGCGGGTGACCAGCGCCATCGCCCTGGTGCACTCCCGGTTCTCCACCAACACCTTCCCGTCCTGGCCGTTGGCGCACCCGTACCGGTTGATCGCCCACAACGGCGAGATCAACACCATCCGCGGCAACAAGAACTGGATGCAGGCCAGGGAAGCGGCGCTCGCGAGCGACAGTTCCGACAAGGGCGGCGGAGCCGCCCACCACATCCCCGGCAACATCAAGCGGCTGTTCCCGGTCTGCACCCCCGGCGGCTCCGACTCGGCCACCTTCGACGAGGTGCTCGAACTGCTGCACCTGGCCGGTCGCAGCCTGCCGCACGCGGTGCTGATGATGATCCCCGAGGCGTGGGAGAACGACCCGGACATGACGCCCGCGAAGCGGGCCTTTTACCGCTTCCACGCCAGCCTGATGGAGCCCTGGGACGGGCCGGCCTCGGTCGCCTTCACCGACGGCACGCTGGTCGGCGCCGTACTCGACCGCAACGGCCTGCGGCCGGGCCGCTGGTGGCGCACCGTCGACGGGCTCGTCGTGCTGGGCAGCGAGGCCGGCGTGCTGGACCTCGACCCGGCCAGCGTGGTGGCCAAGGGCCGGTTGCAGCCGGGCCGGATGTTCCTGGTCGACACCGCGGCCGGCCGGATCGTCACCGACGACGAGATCAAGGCCGAACTCGCCGCCGAGCACCCGTACGACGACTGGCTGCATGCCGGCCTGATCGACCTGGCCGACCTGCCGCCACGCGAGCACATCGTCTACACCCACGACTCGGTCCGGCGCCGGCAGCAGACCTTCGGCTACACCGAGGAGGAGCTGAAGATCCTGCTCGGCCCGATGGCCCGCACCGGGGCCGAGCCGCTCGGCTCGATGGGCACCGACACCCCGGTCTCGCCGCTGTCCACCAAGCCGCGGCTGCTCTACGACTACTTCCACCAGCTCTTCGCCCAGGTGACCAACCCGCCGCTGGACGCCATCCGCGAGGAACTGGTGACCAGCCTGCAGCAGACCATCGGGCCGGAGGGCAACCTGCTCGACCCGGGCCCGGCGAGCTGCCGGCAGGTGGCCCTGCCGTACCCGATCATCGACAACGACGAGCTGGCCAAGCTGCTGTCCATCGACGAGGACGGCGACCTGCCCGGCTTCAAGGCGGTCCGGGTCTCCGGGCTCTATCGGCTGCGCGACGGTGCCGCCGGCCTCAAGGCCCGGCTGACCGAGATCTGCCGGCACGTCTCCGAGGCCATCGAGGACGGCGTACGGATCCTGGTGCTCTCCGACCGGGACTCCACCGCCGACCTGGTGCCCATCCCGTCGCTGCTGCTCACCGCGGCCGTGCACCAGCACCTGGTCCGGGAGCAGACCCGCACCCAGATCGCCCTGATCGTCGAGTCCGGCGACTGCCGCGAGGTGCACCACGCGGCGGTGCTGATCGGGTACGGCGCCGCCGCGGTCAACCCGTACCTGGCCTTCGAGTCGGTGGAGGACCTGATCGCCACCGGCGCGCTGCCCGGCCTGGAACCCCGGCAGGCGATCCGCAACTACGTCAAGGCGCTCGGCAAGGGCGTCCTGAAGATCATGTCCAAGATGGGCATCTCCACCGTCTCGTCGTACTGCGGTGCCCAGGTCTTCGAGGCCGTCGGCCTGGACGCCCGGCTGGTCGAGCGCTACTTCCGGGGAACCCCGTCCACCATCGGCGGGATCGGGCTGACCGAGCTGCACGCCGAGATCGCCGCCCGGCACGCGGTGGCCTGGCCGCCGGGCGCCGGACCGACCGACGACGGACCGGCCGGCACCGACCACCGCGCCGCCGACCGTCGCCCCGCCACCGACGGCGGGTCGGCGGCCGACGGGCGGCCCGCGCCGCGCCGGCTCACCGTGGGCGGCGAGTACCAGTGGCGCCGCGACGGCGAGCTGCACCTGTTCAACCCGGAGACGGTCTTCCTGCTGCAGCACGCCACCCGCAGCCGGCAGTACGACGTCTTCCGCCGCTACACCGCCACCGTCGACGACCTGGCCGCCCGGGGCGGTTCGCTGCGCGGCCTGTTCCGGATCCGCGAGGGCGTCCGGGAACCCGTGCCGCCGGACCAGGTCGAGCCGGCCAGCGAGATCGTCAAGCGGTTCGCCACCGGCGCCATGTCGTACGGGTCCATCTCGGCCGAGGCGCACGAGACCCTGGCGGTGGCGATGAACCGGCTCGGTGGCCGGTCCAACACCGGTGAGGGCGGCGAGGACGTCGACCGGCTGCACGACCCGCTGCGCCGCTCGGCGGTCAAGCAGATCGCCAGCGGCCGGTTCGGCGTCACCAGCGAGTACCTGGTCAACGCCGACGACCTGCAGATCAAGATGGCGCAGGGCGCCAAGCCCGGCGAGGGCGGGCAGTTGCCCGGCAACAAGGTCTGGCCGTGGATCGCCCGGACCCGGCACGCCACCCCCGGCGTCGGGCTGATCTCCCCGCCGCCGCACCACGACATCTACTCCATCGAGGACCTGGCCCAGCTCGTGCACGACCTGAAGTGCGTCAACCCGACCGCCCGGGTGCACGTCAAGCTGGTCAGCGAGGTCGGCGTCGGCACCGTCGCCGCGGGCGTGGCCAAGCTCAAGGCCGACGTCATCCTGATCGCCGGCCACGACGGCGGCACCGGCGCGTCCCCGCTCAACTCGCTCAAGCACGCCGGCACCCCGTGGGAGCTGGGCCTGGCCGAGGCGCAGCAGACGCTGCTGCTCAACGGGCTGCGCGACCGGGTCACCGTGCAGGTCGACGGCCAGCTCAAGACCGGCCGGGACGTGCTGATCGCGGCGCTGCTCGGCGCCGAGGAGTACGGCTTCGCCACCGCCCCGCTGATCGTCTCCGGCTGCGTGATGATGCGGGTCTGCCACCTGGACACCTGCCCGGTCGGCATCGCCACCCAGAACCCGGTGCTGCGCGAGCGGTACACCGGCCGGCCCGAGTTCGTGGAGAACTTCTTCCTCTTCCTCGCCGAGGAGGTCCGCGGCTACCTCGCCGAGCTGGGCTTCCGCACCCTCGACGAGGCGATCGGCGCCTCCGAACTGCTCGACTTCGTCCCGGCGGTGGAGCACTGGAAGGGCAAGGGCCTGGACCTGACCCCGGTGCTCGCCGCGCCGATCGTGCCCTCCGGCGCCGCCCGACGCGGCGTACGGGCCCAGGACCACGGCCTGGAGCGGGCCCTGGACAACGAACTGCTGGCCCTGGCCGCCCCGGCCCTGGGCGAGCCGGTCTCGTGGACGTCGGCGCCCGGCCAGCAGGCACGGGCGACGGCGTCGGTCACGCCGGTGCGGGCCCGGGTCGCGGTGCGCAACGAGCACCGCAGCGTCGGTGCGATGCTCGGCGGCGAGGTGACCCGCCGGTTCGGCGGTGCCGGCCTGCCGGCCGACACGATCGAGTTCACCCTGACCGGCACCGCCGGCCAGTCCTTCGGCGCGTTCCTGCCGCCCGGCGTCACGCTGCGGCTGTTCGGCGACGCCAACGACTACGTCGGCAAGGGCCTGTCCGGCGGCCGGCTCGTGGTCCGCCCCGACCCGACCGCGCCGTTCGTGGCCCGGCCGGTCGACGGACCGGAGGCGGGCCGGCCGGCCGTCGGCTCCCGGGCCGAGGACCAGATCATCGCGGGCAACACCATCCTGTACGGCGCCACCGCCGGCGAACTGCTGCTGCGCGGCCGGGTCGGCGAACGGTTCGCGGTCCGCAACTCCGGCGCGGTGGCTGTCGTCGAAGGCGTCGGCGACCACGGCTGCGAGTACATGACCGGCGGCACGGTGGTGGTGCTCGGCCCGACCGGCCGCAACTTCGCCGCCGGCATGTCCGGCGGCACCGCGTACGTCTGGCGGCTGGACCCGCGGCGGGTCAACACCGAACTGGTCGACCTGGCCCCGCCCAGCGACGACGAGCGGGGCACCCTGCACAACCTGGTCCAGCGGCACTTCGCCGAGACCGACTCGGCCATCGCCGAGGAGCTGCTCAAGCGCTGGCCCGAGGCGGTGGAGGAGTTCACCGCCGTGGTGCCCCGCGACTACAAGCGGGTCCGGCAGATCATGCGGGAGGCCGAGGCGGCCGGCCTGGACGTCGACGAGGCCGTGATGTCGGCGCTGTCCGCCCCGCGTACCGATCCCGGCGGCGCGGTCGGCGCCCCGGTCGGCACCCCACCCACCGCCGTCGGCGCGGGCACCGCCGACTCCGCCGCCGCCGACGCGACCCACGACAACCCGGAGGTGTCCCGTGCCTGACCCGAGCGGTTTCCTGCGCGCCGACCGGCGGTTGCCGGCCCGCCGCCCGGTGCCGGTGCGGATCAGCGACTGGCGGGAGGTCTACCCGACCGCGTCGGACGAGCTGATCCGCGAGCAGGCCGGCCGCTGCATGGACTGCGGCATCCCGTTCTGCCACGACGGGTGCCCGCTGGGCAACCGGATCCCGGACTGGAACGACCTGGTCCGCACCGGCGACTGGGCGTCCGCGATCGGGTCGCTGCACGCCACCAACAACTTCCCGGAGTTCACCGGCCGGCTCTGTCCGGCGCCCTGCGAGGCCGCCTGCGTGCTCGGCGTACCCGGGCGGGCCGGCACCCCCACCGCCGACGGGCCGGGAGCGGTGACCATCAAGCAGGTCGAGGTCGAGATCATCAACCGGGCCTTCGACGCCGACCTGGTCACCCCGCAGGCCCGGCCGGTGTCCACCGGGCGCCGGGTCGCGGTGGTCGGATCCGGCCCGGCCGGCCTGGCCGCCGCCCAGCAACTGGTCCGCGCCGGGCACGCGGTCACCGTGTACGAACGCGACGACGCGATCGGCGGCCTGCTGCGCTACGGCATCCCGGACTTCAAGCTGGAGAAGGAACACATCGACCGGCGGCTGGCCCAGCTCGCCGCCGAGGGGGTCGAGTTCCGTACCGGGGTGGCCGTCGGTGTGGACGTCACCGCCGACCAGCTCCGCTCGGCGTACGACGCGGTGGTGCTGGCCTGCGGCGCGCTCGCCGGCCGGGACACGCCGGCCACTCCCGGGCGTGGCCTGCGCGGCGTGCACCAGGCGATGGAGCACCTGGTCGCGGCGAACCGGGTGGTCGCCGGCCGGGAACCGGCCGCCGCGGTGGACGCGGCGGGCAAGCACGTGGTCATCATCGGCGGCGGGGACACCGCGGCCGACTGCCTGGGCGTGGCGCACCGGCAGGGCGCGGCCGGCGTGCACCAGCTGGACCTCTACCCGCAGCCACCGTCGGCCCGGGACGCGGCCCGGGACCCGTGGCCCACCTGGCCGTGGATCCTGCGCAGCTACCCGGCCCACGAGGAGGGCGGCGAGCGGGTGTTCGCGGTCGCCGTCCAGGAGTTCGTCGACGACGGCACCGGCGCGGTCCGGGCGGTCCGGATCGCCGAGGTCACGGTCGAGAAGCGGAACGGCGAGCGGATCATGACGGTGGTTCCGGGCACCGAACGGGAACTGCCGGCCGACCTGGTGCTGCTGGCGATCGGGTTCGAGGGCACCGAGCGGCAGCCGCTGCTGGAGCAGTTCGGCGTGGCCCGCAACGCCCGGGGCGCGGTGGACACCGACGCCGACTGGCAGGCCGCCGACGGGGTCTTCGTGGCCGGCGACATGCACCGCGGCGCGTCCCTGGTGGTCTGGGCCATCGCCGAGGGCCGGGCCGCCGCCGCGGCCGCGCACCGGTACCTCAGCGGCACCGGTGACCTGCCGGCACCCGTCGCACCGGCCACCCAACCGCTCGGCGCCCTGCTCTGACCGTTCCGGCCGGGGCCGGCCACCGTCCCGTGGCCGGCCACCGCGGCGCCGCGGGTGGTCAGCTCGCCACGGCGCCACGCGGGCCGGCCGTGCGTTCGGCCTCGATCAGCCGGACCAGGTCGCCGGCGGCCATCGGGCGCAGCCGGCGCCAGCCGGTCCCGGCCCACAGGTGCAGCGCGTCGGCGTCGCCGTGCCGGGCGGCGGCGGCGCGCAGCGGCCGGGTGAGCTGGTGCACGGACGGGTAGCCGGCGGGGGCCGCCGCGGCGTACCCGACCATGAACTCGTTCACCAGCCCCCGGGCGGTGCGCCCGGTGAAGGCCCGGGTGAACGCCGTCGCGGCGTACCGGTCGTCCCGCAACGCCCGGCGGTGGGTGGCGTTCGTGCCCGATTCCGGGCAGTCCAGGAAGGCGGTGCCCAGTTGGGCGCCGATCGCACCGACGGCCAGCACCGACGCCACGTCCGAGCCGTCCATCAGGCCGCCCGTGCCGATCAACGGCAGCGGGCCCGCGGCCCGGATCCGGGACAACAGCTCGGCCAGCGGCTGGGCGCCGGCACCCGGTGCGGCGGCGGGATCGTCGACGAAGCTGGCCCGGTGCCCGCCCGCCGCGTCGCCCTGCACCACCAGGAGGTCCACGCCGGCGGCCTGACCGGCCGTGGCCTCGGCGACCGTCGTGACGGTCAGCGCCACCACCGTGCCGCGGTCCCGCAGCCGACGGACGTCCGCCGCCGAGGGGCAGCCGAAGGTGAAACTGACCAGGGGCACCGGGTCCGACGCCAGCAGATCGAGCTTGGCCGGATAGTCGTCGTCGTCCGGGTGCGGCGTGCCGAGGGCGACGCCCAGCCGGGTCGCCAGCGGGGTCAGGACGTGGGCGTACCCGGCGATGTCGTCCACCGTCCCCCGGTCGGGCCCGGGCACGAAGACGTTGACACCGAACGCGCCACCGGTGAGTGACCGGACCCGGGCCAGCTCACCGGCCAGGTCCGCGGCCGAGCGGTAGCCGGCGGCGAGAAATCCGAGCCCACCGGCCTCGGTGACCGCCGTGACCAACTCGGGCGTGCTCGGGCCGCCGGCCATCGGCGCCGCGACGACGGGCGTCCGGAGGCCCAACCCGGTGAGGACGTTCCCTGACATCCGCCCAGTCTGCCCCGCGAGGTCGGGCGATTGAGTTCGGGGCCGGCGCGGTAGCAGCGCAGGCGATCGCAGGAGCGTGACGCGGACCACCTGCGCCCCGACGCCCACCCGACCGCCCCGGGTGGGCGCTGACCGCCGGCGAAAGGACGCACCAATCACCTCCCGGCTCGGCTACGACATGGCGCAGAACGGCAACGTGCCGAAGCCGGTGGCGACGTGATTCCGTTCCTGGCCTTCTTCTCGTCCAACATGATCGTCTTCTGGGCGGGCTGGCGCTGATCAGCTACCTCAGCGACTACGAGGGCACCGGCCTGATCGGCCTCGGCTGGGGCTTCGCGGTCAACCTGGTCTTCAGCGCCGAGCGGCCCTCGGCGTTCCACCGGACGCCGAGGGCCCCGGTGCTCAGCGCGGCCCGCTCCGCTTGTACTTGGACCGGATCCGGTACGGGCCGGTGCGCGGCACCGGGGCGGCGGGGGATCGACGCGGAAACCAGCGGCCGAACGGGACGCGGGACAGCAGCAGCGGTACGGCGAAGATCAGGATCACGAAGCCGACCGCACCCAGCCCACCCTGTACCCGCCCCCGGTGCCCGCTGAGCTGCTCGAAGTCGGTCACGAAGTCACCCGGATCGGCCGGATTGGCCCAGATGGACACCTCGTCTCCAGCCGAAAGACAGACCTGGACACAGCCGACCTCCTGCTCGTACGTCCGGCCGGCCAGCTCGTACCGAAGATGCATGGTGGTCTTTCGCTTCGTCACCCGGTCATAGACGACCGCGCGGGCCGGCATGCCGGTGGCCCGCAGTTCGGTGCCCCAGTCGTCCAGCGCGGACTGGGTGTGGAACGGCAGCCACAACAGGGCGCCCCCGGCCACCACCAGCGCCACACAACCGAGGGTCACCCAGACCGGCGAGCGGAGCGGCGTGATCACACGAGCATCGTGGCGTACCGACACAAGCCGCCGCGGACCCCGGCGGGGCGGGGCTGACCGCCGGGCCGCGTCCGGTATCCCGGCCGGTGCGGACGAACCGGACTAGGCTGCCTCTCGGAGGTGTGCCAGATGAAGCTCGGACTGCACTACTGGACCTACTCGACGCCGGCCGACCCGGCGGCCATCGCGCCGACCCTAGCCGAGACTGCCACGCTCGCCGAGCAGGCCGGCGTCTCCGCGTTCACGGTGATGGACCACTACTTCCAGATGGAGGCCCAGGCACCGGCCGAGGAGCCGATGCTGGAGGGCTACACCACCCTCGGCTACCTCGCCGCGAAGACCGAACGGATGACCCTCGGCCTGCTGGTCACCGGCGTCATGTACCGCCACCCGGGGCTGCTCGCCAAGATTGTCACCACGCTGGACGTGCTGTCCGGCGGCCGGGCCCGCCTCGGCATCGGCGCCTCCTGGTACGAGCGGGAGCAGCGCGGCCTCGGCGTCCCCGTGGTGCCGGTGGCCGAACGGTTCGAGCGGCTGGAGGAGACGCTGCGGATCTGCCGTCAGATGTGGAGCGACGACAACGGCACCTTCGACGGCAAGCACTACCAGCTCGCCGAGACGCTCAACTCGCCGCAGCCGCTGACCCGGCCGCACCCGCCCGTCATGATCGGCGGCGGCGGGGAGCAGAAGACGCTGCGCCTGGTGGCCCGGTACGCCGACGCCTGCAACCTGTTCGGCACCAGCCCGGCCGATGTCGCGCACAAGCTCGACGTGCTGCGCCGGCACTGCGACACCGAGGGCCGCCCCTACGACCGGATCGAGAAGACCGTCCTGATGATGCGCCCGCCGCTGGTCGACCCGGACGCGTTCCTGACCGACGTGGCCGGCTACGCCGACCTCGGCGTGACCGAGGTGCAGACCATGCCCGACCGGCACCCGGTCGAGTTCACCCACGGCCTCGCCGACCGGATCCTGCCCCGCCTCGCCGATCTCGGCGGCTGACCAACAACGTGGGCCGTGACCGGCCCATGAGGACCCGACGGCCGGACGGTAATCCGCTTTCGAGCGGATGACCGTCCGGCTACGCTTGTTCCTGACCCTTTTCTCTGCGCGGGAAAAGGGAACCTCTCATCCATCGGTCACGGGCCGGATTCTGCCGGCAATTACTCGGTTTCCCGCCGGGATGAATTCCACTATCGTCTTTCTCAGCACTTCCCGGTGTGAAAAAAGACGGTCACTTCGGATCCGCGGGCCACGGGTCCGAATGCCGTCCCACCCACCGGGGTGAATAGCTCAGTCGGACACAGTGGCGGACTATTTCCGTCACGGTTCTTGGTGCCGTGGAGGTGGGAGATGAACTTCGACGTACGCGACGCCCGCTTCCGGACCCACGGCGACCCGGACTGGCCGAGGCGCTTCCTGCGCTGACCGTCGCCCGGGCCCGGACCAGCTGGTCCGGGCCCGAGGCCGGTTCGTGCGCGTCCGGTGCTGTCGGAACGACACCCATCGTTCACGAACCATCCGACGTCGACGCCGAACCGTCGGTCAGGACTGCTGCTTCGCCGCCCATTCGGCGACCCGGCGGGCGCTCTCCTCCTCGGACAGGTCCTCGACCCGCGTCATGATCGACCAACGCACCCCGAACGGGTCCCGGACGCTGGCGAACCGGTCACCGGACACGAAGGTGGTCAGCGGCTCCCGGACGGTGGCGCCGGCGGCCTCGGCCCGGGCGACCACGGCGTCCGCGTCCGAGCAGTACAACCCGATGGAGTAGCAGTCGTTGTCCCCCTCCGGCGCGGCGACCAGGCCGTAGTCGGGCATCGGCTCGCCCAACTGCAGCAACCCCGTGCCGAAGTCGAGCACGGCGTGCGCGATCACCCCACCCATCTCCGTCACGTCGACCACCCGGGCACCGAACACGTCCCGGTAGAAGTCGATCGCGCCCCGCGCGTCGGGAATCGCCAGGAACGGGGTCAGGCTGGTGGCACCGTGCGGGATGCCGTCGGTGGTGTACTGGCCGGTCGCGGCCTTGATCGAAGTACTCATGACGGAAACCGTACGGACGTTCACCGGCGCCGGCTTGGAAAAACGCGCCATCACGTAGCGTGTGGCCCGTGAGCCTGGCCCAGCGGGGAATCCTGTACCCGGCGCGGCTGCCGACGTTCCACCGGATCCCGGCGCCCGACCGGGTCGCCGCGCTGGTGCACTGGTTCTGGATCCCGGAGTGGCGGATCGCCCCGGGCCGCGCCTCCCGCCAGCACACGATCTCCTTCCCCGGCTGCAACCTGGTCGTCGAGTCGGACACCGTCGGGTTCGCCGGGCCCACCACCCGCGCCTCGTACCGGGACCTGCGCGGGACCGGCTGGGCCGTCGGCGCGCTGCTGCGGCCGGCGGCGGTGCGGGCGTTCACCGACGAACCCGCCACCCTGCGTGACTCCTACCGTTCGGTACCCGAGCCCGACCTGCACGCCGCGGTGTCGGCGGCGATGACCGCGCCGGGGGAGCGCACCGACGCGCACCGCCACCGCGCCGTCGAGGCGTTCACCGACTGGCTGACCGCCACGGTCCCCGCCCCGACCGAGGAGGCCCTGCTGGCCAACGTCATGGCCGACCTCGTCGGCACCGACCCCACCGTGCTGACCGTCGAGGACGCGGCCGAGCGCCTGCACGTGTCGGTCCGCACCCTGCAACGACTCGCCGGCCGGCACGTCGGGCTGCCACCCTCGACGATGATCCGCCGCCGGCGCCTCCAGGAGGCGGCCGAACGCCTGCGCGCCGAACCCGCGACGAACCTGGCCGCGCTCGCCGCCGAACTCGGCTACACCGACCACTCCCACCTGGCGAACGAGTTCCGCTCGGTCCTCGGCTACACCCCCAGCGGCTACCGGCGCCAGGTGCACCGGGACGACACCGACCCCGGCTGAGCCCACACCCGCCCCGGGCCCGCGACGCCGACCGCCCCGGGCCCGCGACGCCGACCGCCCCGGGCCCGCGACGCCACACCGGACCGTCGCGGCGGCCGGCGACACCCGCACCGGACCGGGCCGGCTTTCCGCGGTGGTGCGCGTCGGTTAGTGTTCCCCTGACTACGCGAAGCCGAGGCGGGTGGGGGTGCGGTGGGCAGGCTCGCAGCCAGCTTCGGTCGGGCGGTCGCGGCCCACCGGGCCGCCCTGCACCACGTCGCCACCGCCCGCCGCCTGCTCGACGGCCCGGCCACCCCGGCACCCGGCGAGCCCGCCGGCACCGCCGACACCGTCGCCGACCTGCGCCGCCTCGGCGACCAGCTCACCAGCGGCTGGCTCGGCGGCGAGAACGCCCCGTTCGGCACCGAACCGCTGACCGGCCGCACGGCCGTCCGGCTGGGCATCGCGAGCACTGTGGACGGCTTCTTCCCCGCGCTCGCCCCGATCGGCGGGGGAGCGCACCTGGCGTTCGAGTCCGACGCCCGGGACCTGCGGGTCGCCGCCCTGCTGCGCCGCCTCGTGGTCCGCCTGCTGGCCGCCGCGCCGGCCGGCACCGTCCGGGTGCTCACCGCCGACACCGCCGCCCTGGGCGGCACCTTCCTGCCGCTGCGGCCGCTGGTCGCCGCCGGCGTGCTGGCCGAACCGGCCACCTCCGACGACGCCGTCGCCGCCCTGCTCGACGAGGCCGAGGAGCACGTCCGCGCCGCCCAGGACGACCGCACCACCGCCGGCCGGGAACTGCTGGTGCTGGTCGCCGCGTCCGCCCCCACCGGCCGCGACCTGGCCCGGCTCGCCGCCCTCACCCACGCCGGTCCCACCGCCCGGGTCTGCGTCGTCCTGGCCGGCTACCCGCCGCCCGGGCCCGGCGTACGACCGCCCGCCCTCGGCGCCACCACGCCGGTCCGCTTCGACGGCGGGTACGCCCACATCGGCGAACCGGCCGGCGAACGCTACAGCGCCGACGGCACCGGCCTGCCCGCCCCGGTACGCCTCGACGGCGACCCACCCGACGACGTCATCGTCCAGCTCGCCAACGCCCTCGGCGAGACCGCCCGCCGGGCCGGCGCCCTCACCTTCGCCGACCTGCTGCCCGACCAACTCTGGACCGAGTCCTCGGTGGACGGCCTGCGTACCGTCGTCGGCCGGACCGGCCGCGAACCCGCCACCCTCGCCTTCGACGACGCCACCCCGCACTGGCTGGTCGGCGGCCGCACCGGCGCCGGCAAGACCGTCTTCCTGCTCGACGTCCTCTACGGCCTGGCCACCCGCTACGACCCGGCCGAGCTGGCGCTCTACCTGCTGGACTTCAAGGAGGGCGTCAGCTTCACCGAGTTCACCCCGTCCGGTCACGACCCGTCCTGGATCCCGCACGCCCGCGCCGTCGGCATCGAGTCCGACCGCGAGTACGGCGTCGCCGTGCTGCGCGAACTGCGCCGCGAACTCAACCGCCGGGCCACCGTCCTCAAACGACACGGCGTCACCAAGCTCGCCGACCTGCGCCGCGCCGGCCACGACACCCCGCTGCCCCGGGTCGTCGCCGTCGTCGACGAGTTCCACGTGCTGTTCGCCGGCAACGACCGGCTCGCCCGCGAGGCCGCCGACCTGCTGGAGGAACTCGCCCGCAAGGGCCGCTCCTACGGCATCCACCTGGTGCTGGCCAGCCAGAGCATGTCCGGCATCGAGGCCCTCTACGGCCGCGCCGACTCCATCTTCGGCCAGTTCCCGCTGCGCGTCGCCCTACCCGGCGGCTCCGGCGTACTGGACAAACTCAACGACGCGGCCGGCGCCCTGCCGGTCGGCTCGGCCATCGTCAACCCCGCCGCCGGCATCGCCGGCGCCAACACCGTCGTCCGCTTCCCCGACGCGCACGCCGACGGCGACCGGGTCGCGGCGCTGCGCCACGAACTCTGGCAACGACGCGGTCCCGGCTCGCACCCACCCGCGGTCTTCAAGGGGTACGAGTCGACGCACCTCGCCGACGACCCCACGTACCGGTCGTTGACGCCCGGCGGACGGCGCCCGCTCGCCCTGGTCGGCCGGGTCGTCGACGTGGACCTGTCCACCGCCTACTTCCCACTGGACGCCACCCCGGGCCGGCACCTGGCCGTGGTCGGCACCGCCGCCACCGGCGCCGACGTGCTGCACGCCGCCACCCTCAGCCTCGCCGCCCAGCACGCACCCGGCACCGCCCGGTTCCTGATCGCGCCGCTGGTGGCCACCGCCGACGACGTCGCCGACGCCACCGTCACCGCGCTGCGCGCCGCCGGTCACCCGGTCGACCACCTCGACGCGCCGGCCCTGCGCCGACACATCGGCGACCTCGCCACCCCACCCACCGACACACCGCCGACCGGCCGCACCTACCTGGTGGTGTTCGGGGTCGACGCGGCCGGCGCCACGCTCGGCCTGAGTGACCCGGCCACCTTCCGCTCCGGCCTGGACGACCTGCGCACCCTGCTGCGCCAGGGCCCCGGCTACGGCGTACATCTGCTCGGCTGGTGGCGCGGCCTGCGCCGGCTCTCCGACGACCTCGGCGGCACCCAGAACCGCGACGACGTCGCCTGCCTCATCGCGCTGAACGTCCCCGGCGGCGAACTCGGCCTGCACCTCGGCGTGCACGACCTCGCCTACACGCCCCGGGCCAACCGGGCGCTGCTGGTGGACCGGCACGATCACCGCACCCGGCTGATCGTCCCGTACGTGCTGCCCGGCCGCGAATTCGACGAGGGGCTCTGAGGCGATGGCGTCGTACGCCGACTACGCGGCACTGGTCCGCCGGCTGCACGAACAGCAGCGGGCCGGCGAGGACCACGCCGCCCGGACCACCCAGCAGCGCACCGCGCTGACCGCCGCGCTGGACCAACTCGACCAGCGACTCGCCGGCCAGCAGCAGCGGCTGGCCCAACTCGCCCAGGCCACCGGCCACCAGCCGCCCCCGCCCACCCCGCACCAGACCGGCGTCGCCTGGCCGACCCCACCCGCCCCCGCCGCCCCACCACCCGTCTCCGCCGCTCCAGCTGTCTCCGCCCCACCCCTGGCGCCCGCGCCGCCCGGCCCGGCGCTGCCCGGATCCGCGCAGGGCGCACTCCCGGCGTCGGCCGGGTCGGGCTCCGGGGCGTACCCGGGACGGACGGACCACGGCGGCCCGGACACCCGGATGTTGCCGGCGGTGCCGGGGCCCCGGGCCGGCGAACCCGGCGCGCCACCGGCGGCCCCCGACCCGGTACGCGAGCTGGACCTGGCCCGGCAGCGGGCCGACGAGGCGGACGAGGCCGCCACCGAGGCCGAGACGGTCGCCCAGCAGCCGCAACTGCTGCCGAAGCTGTCGCCGCTGGCTCGCGCCGTCACCGTCTACCTGGCCTTCTCGGCGGTGGCCGGGCTGATCCAGATCGTCCCGCTGCTGGCCACCGACGACACCCCGGGCGGCACCTTCACCCTGTTCGCCTGGGTCTGCGCGGGGCTGCCGGCGATGGCGTTCTTCGCCGCCTACTTCGTGCTCGCCACCTGGGGCAAACCCAAGATCGTGCTCGGGAGGGCGGAGGCGTACGCGCGGATCGGGTTCGCCATCTGCTTCGCCATGATGCCGCTGGTCTACTGCGGCTGGGCCACCGTCACCCGCACCCTCGTCTCCTCCTGACCCGTCCCCGACCGGCCCGCCGGATTGGCCGCCCGCGCCCGACCTGATCGGCGTCAGTGCGGTGGGGACGGCTCCTCCAACGGCTTGCCGTGCGCCCGGACCGCGTCCGCCACGGCGATCCCGCAGAGCACCAGCGCCGAGGCGAGGAGCACCACCACCGGCGGCAGGCCGATCATGAACGCGCCGACCACCCCCAGCACCGCGATCCCGATGAGCCGCGGCGGGGAGATTCGGCCGAAGACGATGTGCTCGAAGGCGGCCCGGCCGGCCAGGTACAGCGCCGGACCGCCGAAGACGACCAGCAACCATCCGGGCCGGACCTCCCCCAGCGGGTCCTTGATCACCAACTCGTAGCCGGTCGAGGTGAGCAGCACCCCGAACACCATGGCCAGGTTCGCCCAACCGGCCACCCGGCCGAGCCGGACCCGGTCGGCCGACCAGGTGATCGCCTGGGCCAGGATCTGCCCGGCCCGGTAGAAGTAGATCCGCCAGAGCAGCACGGTGATGGCGAACGAGATTCCCACCGCCGCCGTCCGGGACGGGTTGAACAGCGCCGGTCGGGCGTATGCCCGGCCGATGACCAGGATCGACTCGCCCAGGGTGATGATCAGGAACTGCCGGTACCGCTCGGCCAGGTGCTCGGTCGCCGTCGCCCAGGCCGTGGTCCGGGACCGGCCCACCCCGGGCACCGGCCACCCCAGCAGCGACACCGCGTAGTCGATCGCGATCGCCGACAGCCACAACATGTCCCGGGGCGGTCCGTTGATCAACCCGCCGGCGATCCACGGCACCGCCGACACGGAGAACCAGATCAACTCCCGCAGGTGCACCTGACCCAGCACGTGCCCGCGCATGACCACGGTGAAGAACGCCGACCGCCCCCACTGGATCAGCACGTACACGGAGGCGAAGATCAGACTGTCCTGGCCGAACGCGCTGGGCATGGTGGCCGACATGATCAACGCACCGACCATGGTGAACACCACGACCGCCTGCACCGGCGGGCACAACGGGTTGAACCGGCTGGTGGTCCAGGCGGTCATCACCCAGATCCAGACCAACGGCAGGAACGACAGCAGCGTCTCGCCGATGTTGTTCAGCACGACCCGCCGGTCGGCGATCTCGGGACGGTGGAGGTCCTGGACGAGCAACGTGACCACGGTGTTGAGCGTGAAGATGAAGACCAGGTCGAAGAAGAGTTCCAGGAACGTGGCCTGCTGCGGATGCTCGGGGCGGCGCAGCATGCCGACCGACTTGTCCACCGGCATCCGTCCACCCGCCCCCGTCGGTCGGCACCCGTAGCCAGTCGTACCACGCGAACCCGCCACCCAGAGCCAGACCGGACGATTCCCGGTGCCCACCCGCCGCCGCGAACCGGGCAGGGCGACCTTCTAGGCTGGCGGGTGACCACGGGGAGGTTTTCGGATGTCACGGCGTACCGCCGCCCTGATCGGGGCCGGCCTGGTGACCGTTCTGCTGGGCGGCTGCGGGCTGCCGCCGGGGAAGCAGCGTCCTGCGGCACCGACCGCGAGCGCGTCGCCCACCCCCGACCCGCTCACCCTGCCGGCGCTGCCCGAGGAGGCCTGCGCCGTCCTGCCCGACGCGCTGCGCGACCAACTCGTGCCGGCCGCCCGGGTGAAGACCTCGGAGGAGAAGAACAACGAGAAATTCCCGCAGGAACTCGAATGCGAGATCTGGACCGACTCGGACCGCGCCAAGGACCGCCGCGACGGGGGCCTGCGGGTGCGCATCGAGCGCCAGCGGAGCACGTACGGTCGGGAGCAGGCGGTCGAGACCGCGGTGCGACACTTCAAGAACGACCTGGAGTTCTACGGCAACAACGTCCGCCGGCTGCCCGACGTCGGCGACGACGCGTTCATCGTGGTCCGCCGCTACAGCACCGAGAACAAGGGATACGCCGTCAACCTCGGTGTGCTGACCGGGGCGGCCAACATCACCATCATGTACCAGGCCAGCCCCAGCAGCTCGGACAAGGTCCGGGTGTCCGCCACGGCCCTGGCCGCGTACCTCGTCGCCGTGCTCACCGGCCCGCCACCCGAGCCGCCCCGCGTGGCACCGTTCGTCGCGCCGTAGGCGTATTCCCGGCGACGACCCTTTGCGGGCCGCCCGCCCGGCCCGTCACGGCGGCCGTCGGGTGCGCCTTTTACGATCGCGGAGAGTTCTGCTCGCTCTGACCGGCCAAACTCTCCGCGATCATGTGTGCCGGTCACCGTCGTGCGGCAAGCCTCGCTAGCTGAAGAGGTGCCGGTGGGCGCGGCTCCAGCGGACCCGCTCCGCGATCCGGTCCAGGGCACCGCTCGCCTGCCAGGAGACCTGGGGTTCGCATCCCTCGGCGGCGAGTTGCCGGGTCCGTTCCAGCACCAGTTGCTGCTGGTCGATGACCTCGTCGACCAGGCCGGCGGTCGACGTCAACCCGTACGCCTCGGCGAAGCGCTCCAGGCGGCGGCGCCGGTCCGGCGGGGCCGGATACCGCAACCACCGCACGCACTCGTCGTCGGCCCGGAACGGCGCGACGTACTCCAGCGCGTAGGCCACGTCGTGGACCGGCCGGGCGGGCCAGGCGTAGTCCCAGTCCAGGATGCCGACCGGCCGGGTGCCTCGCCAGACCAGGTTCCACGGCCCGAAGTCACCGTGGCAGACCACCTCGCCCGCACCGGGCGGCTCGGTGCGGCCCGCCCAGAACGCCCCGGCGGAGGGCCGGAACCCGGCGACCGCCTCGTGGTAGTCGCGCAACAGGCGGGCCATGGCCACCAGACCGTCGTCGTCGACGACCTTCGCCCAGCCGGCCGGGCCGGACTCACCGTCGAGGTAAGTGAGGACCTCCCGACCCTCGCCGTCGATGCCCAGCACCCGCGGCGCGTACGGGAAGCCGACCGCCTCGAGATGCCGCAGCAGGGCGTGGACGGTCGCGGACCACGGCTGCACCGGCCGACGGACGCTGTCGCCCACCCGGACGATCTCCCGGTGCGGCTCGTCCTGCAACACCTCGTCATCCGGCACGCCAGGCAAGCTACCGCGCCGAACCGGTCGAGTGGGGCGCACCCGGTCGGAGGCTGGCGGGTCCCGCCGGGGCGGTGGGATCCATCGGGTCGATGGGCGGCGGCGTGGGGGAGGGCTCGGTGGTGGTGGGGTGGGTCAGGGTGTCGGCGGCGGCGAGGAAGTCGTCCAGGTCGGCGCGGGGCATGCCCTCGTCCTCCAACAGGCCCAGCACCAGCAGCGTCTGCGCCGCCACCGCCGGCCCCACCACCGGCACCGGCTCGCCCTCGCCCAGCGCCGCCCAGACCAACCGCTCGGCCACCACCGGATCCAGATCATGGCCGGTGTGGTCGTACCGCTCCCGGACCGTCGCCACGAACCGGATGACCGGCGCCCGGTCCTGACCCGCCCGGAACCGTCGCCGCACCGCCAGCAGGAGCGCCCCGGACAGCAGGTCGCCGTAGCGCCGCCAGTCCCGCTCGGAGAAGTGCCGCAGCCGCCGGTCGTAGCCGCGTACCCGCCCGTCGAGCAGGTCCCGCAGGGCGGCCTTCGGGTCGTTCATCGTCGTGTCTCCTTGCGCAGCTCGTGTCGTACCCGGGTCCAGACGCTGGGATGGTCGCGGCGGCGCACCCGGGCGACCAGCCGGCCCGCGACGGCCGCCCCCGCGGCGAGGTCGGCCCGGCCGCCGGCCACCGACGGCCGGCGCGGCGGCGGACCGGGCGCCGGGCCGACCCCGGCGAGCACCGCCGCGTACCCGTCGAGGGCCACCCCACCGACGGCCAGCCGCGCGGCGACCAGGTCGAGCCGGGCGATCGCCGCCGCCCACCGCCGGGCCGCGACCACGCCAGCAGGTCTTCCGGTACGGCGGAGCTGGTCCTCGGCCACCATCAGGCGCAGCCGCACGGCGGCGGCCATCGCGGCGGCCCGGTCCGCGTCGGCGCGGGCGGCCCGCAGGCCGGCGAGAACGTCGGCGGCGCCACCACCCGGCGTGCCGGGCAGCCGGCGGGCGGCGGCGAGGCCGGCGTGGACGAGGCCGAGGGCCTGCCAGGCGTCGGTGATCGCCTGCTGCCAGTGGGCGAGGCGGCGGTTGAGATGGTGGACGCCGTCGAGGTGGGCGGCCGCCCGGTCGGCGGCGGCGGTGGCGGCCAGGGCGGCGTCGCGCAGCTCGTCCATCGCGCCGGTGGCCGCGGTGGTTGCCTGCGCGGCCGGCGTGGCGGGGCGTTGTAGCGGCAGGTCTCGTCGGGTGTAGTGGGCGGCGGTGCGCTCGGCAGCCTGGCGGGCCTCGCACGGACCGGGCCGGCCGCAGGCCAGGCAGAGGCCCGTGTACGCGGACGTGACGTGGGTGTCGAGGGTTTGGCGGGCCTCGGCGTGTCGGCGGTCGGCGTAGTCGGCCATGGCGGTGCGGTCCAGCGCCGTCACAGGCCCTCCTTGACGAGTTGGGCGAAGCGGACCTCGTCGCAGGGGTAGTCGTCGCCGCAGGCGCAGACGAGCTTGGCGATTGCCTTGGGTGGGTGGGCGAAGAGGACGAAGTCCGCGTCGTCGAGGTCCTGCTGGGAGGGGGTGGGGTCGGGTTGGTCGGAGTCGGGCTGGTCCGGGTCGTCGGCGAGGGGAGTGGGGCTCACCGGGTTGTCACCTCCTGTTGGTTGGTGGGCTGGGTTCGCCAGCGCGTTGCGCTCTGGCTGGTCGGGCCTGGGTTTGCTTGATCGCGGAGAGTTTTGCTCGCTCTGACCGGCAGAACTCTCCGCGATCATGGGATTGGGCATCGGACGGTGGGACGGGGTGCCGGCTCGCGTGCGGGCGGGCCGGCACACCCGGCTGACCAGGGGGAGACCGGTCAGCCGGGCTCTGTGCGGTGCTGATCGCCTCCAGGTTGCTGACCAGGGAGTCGATCGATCGGAGCCTACGATAACAAGCTATCGCAGTCAAGGTATCGCTTGCGATACTAGGCCGAGAAGTGATCAAATGGCGGTGCTGACCAGGGAGTACCGCCATGCCACCAAGCCCGAAGTGGGCCGAACTTGCGGCCCATATCCGCAGCCAGATCGACTCCGGGGAGCTGTCGCCCGGCGATAAGCTGCCGTCCACGTCGCAGCTATGTCAGATCCACGGCGTCTCGGCGATCGTGGTGCGTAACGCGATGCTGACCTTGAAGGCCGAGGGGCTCGTGGTCGGCGTACCCGGCGTTGGCGTGTATGTAGCGGAGCGGTAGTTGGATCATTGAGTTGTTTGGGTGTTGCGGGCTGGTAGCCCCCGCTCGCGTCGAAGGCTCCCTAGTTGATCTAGGAACCTTAAGTGGGTTGCACTTGCCCCTTAGGTTCCGAGGCAAAGAAGCGGGACAATCTGGGACACAAGCTGACTCTACTCGACCGGGTGATATCAACATTTGGCTATTTCTGCTGTTCGTGCGCCGCTGCGCCCGGTCTCCGGACCGGGCGAGGATCGCAAGGCGATGTATTCGGCCCCGGACGGCTCCGTGGTCGTGGCTGCGCCCGGTCTCCGGACCGGGCGAGGATCGCAAGGCCAGACCCGGGGGCGGTCGTCGGGGGCGATGACGTCGCTGCGCCCGGTCTCCGGACCGGGCGAGGATCGCAAGCATGTCGCTGGAGCGTTTGCAGGCGATGGTGCCGTTGCTGCGCCCGGTCTCCGGACCGGGCGAGGATCGCAAGGGCAGAGCGGGCATCGCGCCCTCCACTGCTCAGTGCGCTGCGCCCGGTCTCCGGACCGGGCGAGGATCGCAAGCGCGCTCATGTCGTCGTCCTCTCCGGTGCCGATCCCACGCTGCGCCCGGTCTCCGGACCGGGCGAGGATCGCAAGTGGGCCGATCGGCTGCGGGCGGCCGTACTCGCCGGTGGCTGCGCCCGGTCTCCGGACCGGGCGAGGATCGCAAGCGTTCGTGGTCACCTGGTCACCGGCCCATCGCGGTCGCTGCGCCCGGTCTCCGGACCGGGCGAGGATCGCAACCAAGCCCTCGGGTTGGACACCAAGGATCTGTCCTATCTGCTGCGCCCGGTCTCCGGACCGGGCGAGGATCGCAACCCATCGGCTGGTCAGCGGATCGTCAGCGTCGTCCGGTCGCTGCGCCCGGTCTCCGGACCGGGCGAGGATCGCAACTGACCCCGGACAGCGCGAAGCGCCCCGCCTCCCACCAGCTGCGCCCGGTCTCCGGACCGGGCGAGGATCGCAACGACGGCAAGGGCGACACCAGCTTGCGGTTGGCCGAGCGCTGCGCCCGGTCTCCGGACCGGGCGAGGATCGCAACCATCGGGCTCCGATCGGCTGCTGTGGGTGGTGCGGGCCGCTGCGCCCGGTCTCCGGACCGGGCGAGGATCGCAACCAGCGCGTCGACCTGGTCGGCCTCCAGCCAGCCGGTGCTGCGCCCGGTCTCCGGACCGGGCGAGGATCGCAACCCAAACGCCCATTGCATCAGGCCGGAACAGTCGAACGGCTGCGCCCGGTCTCCGGACCGGGCGAGGATCGCAACCGGTCCGCGTCGCCCTGGGCGTCGACCGCCGCGGCGCTGCGCCCGGTCTCCGGACCGGGCGAGGATCGCAACCAGCGACGCCGTACGGGCTGTCCCGCCGCGCCGCCCAGGCTGCGCCCGGTCTCCGGACCGGGCGAGGATCGCAACCACGCACGATTCGAGCTGCCACGCCCGCCACGCCTCAGCTGCGCCCGGTCTCCGGACCGGGCGAGGATCGCAACCTCGTGCACGCACCCGTGCCTGCGTTGCCCGGGCGAGCGCTGCGCCCGGTCTCCGGACCGGGCGAGGATCGCAACGCGACGACTGCCTGTCGGATAAGGTCGCGCTGTTCCTTGCTGCGCCCGGTCTCCGGACCGGGCGAGGATCGCAACCACCGGATCCCCCACACTTTTCGGCGGGATCGGCTTGCTGCGCCCGGTCTCCGGACCGGGCGAGGATCGCAACATGCAAACCCCGGACCTCTCCGCCATCGGCGCCTCTGGCTGCGCCCGGTCTCCGGACCGGGCGAGGATCGCAACAACCGACACCACGGGCCGACTGAGCAGAGTCCGCAATGCTGCGCCCGGTCTCCGGACCGGGCGAGGATCGCAACACCGGCCCGATGAAATGGTCTGGACCGTAGGTGTCGCGCTGCGCCCGGTCTCCGGACCGGGCGAGGATCGCAACATCGCCAGCCGCGTCATGTGCACCTGCTCGGCCAACTGCTGCGCCCGGTCTCCGGACCGGGCGAGGATCGCAACCGTCCCGTCAACAGCAGGAAGGCGCCGGCGACGACGCTGTGCCCGGTCTCCGGACCGGGCGAGGATCGCAACGCTGGCGTCGTTCAGCCACTTCGGGTACGAGCTGGCGCTGCGCCCGGTCTCCGGACCGGGCGAGGATCGCAACGTCGCGAACCCGGTCCGGAGCGTGATCTCCACCCTCGCTGCGCCCGGTCCCCGGACCGGGCGAGGATCGCAACTACTCCCACGACGACATGCGGCGGGCGTGGGGCGGGCTGCGCCCGGTCCCCGGACCGGGCGAGGATCGCAACGGTGCCGTGACTGGCCACCCACAGACAGGCGGCGCGCTGCGCCCGGGTCCCGGACCGGGCGAGGATCGCAACAAGGTCGCGGATGCCTATGTGGACGTGGTGGCGCGCGGCTGCGCCCGGTTCCCGGACCGGGCGAGGATCGCAACGCCGGTCCGGCTATGGTGCCGTCCGTGGTGTACCGGAGGCTGCGCCCGGTCCCCGGACCGGGCGAGGATCGCAACATCCAGCAGTGCGGATCATGCGATGCCGGACTGCCCATGGCTGCGCCCGGTCCTCGGACCGGGTGAGGATCGCAACATGGTGGTGATCAACTACTGGGACCCTCGGGACGCCGGCTGCGCCCGGTCTTCGGACCGGGTGAGGATCGCAACGCCGGACTCATCGTCGCGGGGGTGTCGGAGCGGATGAGCTGCGCCCGGTCCTCGGACCAGGCGAGGATCGCAAACACCGCCGACTTGGGCGCGCTGCTGTCGTTGGTCGTGGCTGCGCCTGGCCTGCCGATCGGGTGCTCATGGTCAACTCACCGATTTCCTGGCGGCTATCCGACAGTTCGGGTCGCTGGGCTTGAAATTTCCTCCTGTCCCTGGCTGGATAGTCCATCTACTTCCTGTGATCAAGTTAGGACGCCTCGTGTCGGACGACGGGTCGCTTTGGGCGCACAGCCCGAGTGATGGCGGCCAATGGCACGCGCTTGAGGACCATCTGCGGGGGACCGCGGAGTTGGCTCGGCGGTTCGCTGCCCCCTTTGGCGGTGGTGAGCTGGCGTACTGGTTGGGCGCGCTTCACGACGTCGGGAAGGCATCCTGCGCCTGGCAGGAAGGGTTGAAGACCGCTGCGCAGGCCGGCGGACCGGTCGGGATCGACCACAAGGCGTTGGGTAGCCGGATCGCCTTCGAGCACGGACTCGCCGGCTTCGCGCTCGGGATCTACGGGCACCACGGGGGCTTGATCGACGGACCGACCTTCGGCAACGTGTTGAAGAAGCGCATTGCCAAATCGCCGGGCAACATCGCCTCGGCGGAAGCCGCGCTCGCCGACCTGCTGCCGGACCTGCCTGCTGATCTCCGAGATGCCGTTCCGGAGCACTGGCGGAGTGATCCGCTGGTGGGCGAGATGGCGTTGCGCTTGTGCTACAGCGCACTGGTCGACGCTGACTGGTTGGACACGGAGGCACACTTCCGCGACCTGGGCGCACCGCGAATTCGCGACGACGCCGATTTCGACCGCATCTACAAGATCTTCGAGCAGCGCCGGTCTGAGGCCCTCGGGCTTCGGGCCGCCGCACTCGTGGATGCGATCCGCGAGCGCGTATACGCCGAGTGCATCGCTGCGGCGGAACAGCCGCCGGGGGTGTTCCGACTGCCAGCTCCTACGGGTTCGGGCAAGACACTGGCCGGGGCCGGGTTCGCGTTGCGGCATGCACAGTTGCACGGGCATCGTCGCGTGATCGTCGCGGTGCCGTTCCTCACGATCACCGAGCAGAACGCTGCCGTCTATCGACAGTTGCTCGATGAGGACAGTGGCGATCCGACCGTTCTGGAGCACCACAGCCAAGCCAACTTCGACGACGGTGCGGCGGGTCGCTGGGGCAGGTTGGCGGCTGAGAACTGGGACGCGCCGTTCGTGGTCACCACTTTCGTGCGGTTGTTCGAGTCGCTCTTCGCTCGCAAGCCTGCGGCCATGCGCCGGGTGCACCGCCTCGCGGGTGCGGTGATCGTGCTGGACGAGGTGCAGGCTCTGCCGCACAACATGTTGGCCCCGATCCTCGATGGACTGCGCCTGCTGGTGCGGCATTTCGGTACGACGGTGGTGTTGTCGTCGGCGACCCAGCCAGCCTTCGGCGCGCTGAAGGAGTTCGCGGAACTCGAACCGGTGGACCTGGTCACCGACAGCGCCGGTTTGGTCGACCAGTTGCGGCGGGTCAGGTACGAGTGGTTGCTCGAACCGGCACCGACCCTCGCGCAGATTGCCGAACGGGCCGTCGACGAGAACAGCGCGATGGTGGTGGTCAACACCACCGCCGATGCTCAGGCCGTGTTCGATGCCTGGCGTGATGTCGTACCCGAAGGGGTGGCCTGGCATCTGTCGACGCGGATGTGTCCCGTGCACCGGCAGCGGACCCTGGCCGAGGTACGCAGACGGCTTCTGTCCGGGCGGCCGGTGCTGCTGGTGTCCACCCAGCTCATCGAAGCCGGCGTGGACGTCGACTTCCCTGTGGTGTTCCGGGCGGTGGCGCCGGCGGATTCGCTGCTCCAGGCTGCCGGGCGGGCCAATCGGGACGGCAAGCTGCCCCAGCCGGGACGGGTGGTCGTGTTCGCGCCCGCCGACGGTGGACAGCCTCCGGCGTACAAGACGTTGGTCGGCGACGCCGCGCGGTTCTTCGGCCCAGACAAGGCAGATCCGGACAACGTCGAAGCGCTGCAGTCGTACTACCGGACGGTCTACCAGACGCTCAACCTGGCGGACCGCGAACACCTGGGCCAGCGCATCCAACAGTCCCGGCAGCGGTGGGAGTTCCAGACGGTGGCGGAGGGGCCGCTGATCAGTTCGACGGGCTTGGCGCGAGACCGAAAGCAAGCGTTCCGGCTAATCAGCGACGAAGGCATTTCGGTGGTCACGCCGCAGGGCGCCGAAAACGTGGCGGAGCGCGCAAGCGTCGAGGCGCTGATCTCCGACACCCGGAACGCGCCAGTGCCTGATCTTCGAGTCCTCCGGCGACTGCAGCCCTACACCACCAACCTGCACCCCAGTGTGCTCCGGCGTCCGGGCGTCAGAGCCCTGATGAGGCCGATCCTCGGCGGCGCGGAGGTAAAGGTCGGGTCCCTGGTCGAATGGCTCGGTGACTACGACGCGCATACCGGCATCGCCATCGATCCCGATGTGGAGGGTTTCGTTCTGTGACAACCGACGTGGTGGACGGGATCCAGTTACCACGCAGCAAGGACGGGGACCTGCCCGTAGTCGTGCAGGTCCATGGTGAAACGGCGTTGTTCTCCCGACCGGAGTTGAAGGTCGAACGGGTCAGCTACCCGGTGATGCCCCCGTCCGCGGCGGTGGGGGTCCTGGAGGCGATCTTCTGGAAACCCGAGATCCAATATCGGATCGTCGCCATCGAAGTGCTCAACCCGATCAAGCAGTTCACCATCCGCCGGAACGAAACCTCCGACGTGGCGCCGCTCGCGGAGGCGATCCGGGGGACCCGTCGGGTGAACACGGTGGCGAACCGGGACCAACGCAACGCCGTCTGCCTCCGCGACGTCGGTTACCGCATCCACGCCCACATCGAAACCGCGGCGCACGCCGACAAGCCGGTCGCCGCCTATCGGGACCAGTTGCGTCGGCGGGTTCGTCGGGGGGCATGCTTCCAGCAACCCTACCTGGGCACCCGCGAATTCACGGCAGAGTTTCGCTGGCCGGATGAGACGCCACGCCAACGCAACCTCGACCAGGACATCGGAATCATGTTGCACTCGATCCGACGGGACACGACGGGCCGTCCTCGGATGAACTGGTTCGCCGCCCGGATCGTCGAAGGCGTGCTGTCGGTGCCCGAAAGCGGAATTGAGCTGGAATTGCCGGACGGTGGAGTCGCCTGATGTTGCTGCAACGCCTGGTGCAGTACGCCGACAGCAGCGACGACGTCGACCCTCCGTTCTACGCCCGCAAGCCGGTCCGCTGGCTGCTCGACATCACGGGAGACGGGTCCCCGGCAGGTGCCCTCACGGACACCGCCCAGCCGAAAGAACCCGGGCGGAAGTTCGGAGTGCCCCGAGCGGTCCCGGCGGTCACCCGTACCGTGGGGGTTGCCCCGGCGCTGGCGGTCGACACCGTCGAATACGTCTTCGGCTGGGTGGACGAGGCGGCGAAGCCGGACCGGGTCGCGAAGCAGCGCGCCGCCTTCCGCGAGCTGACCAAGGACTGGGCCGCCGCCGAACCGGACGGCCCTGCGGCGGCCGTCGACGCCTTCTACCGGGACGGCCACGATCAGACCTTCGAACCACCCGAAGGCTGGAAGCGAAGCGACCTGGTCGCGTTCCGGGTTGACGGGGAGCTCGCGTGCGCGGCAGAGTCCGCGATCAGGTACTGGGCGACCGTGGCCGGGGGACGAAAAGGGTCGGGGCAGTCGGGGCTCTGCCTGGTGTGCGGCCAGGACAAGCCGCTGCTGAAGACGATTCCTTTGCAGGTACCGCAGCGGTGGTTGCCGGGCGCCACCCAGGGCGCGTCATTGGTCAGCATCAACGCCTCGGTCCACGGATACGAGCTGCAGAAGTTTCTCGGCAACACGCCGATCTGCCTCGACTGCGGCCTGAAGTTCATGTCCGCGTTCACCACCCTGTTGTCCAGCGAGCGGCACAGCACCACCCTGTCCGGGCAGAACGCGCGGCTGGCCTGGTGGGTGGTGGGCGGGTCGATCTTCGACCCGATGGGACCGCTCGACCAGCCAAACGAAACCGACATTCAGGACCTGCTTGCCGGGCCCGCCACGGGTGAGCGAGGCGACCTCGACGAGAACTCGACCTACTGCTCGGTGACCGTGGGCGGCAACGTCGCCCGGGTGATGGTGCGCGACTGGGTGGAACTCCCGGTCCCACGGATCAAGGAGAACATCCGGCAGTGGTTCGACGACCACGAGATCGTCGACCAGTGGACCGGCGAGGTGACCAGGATCCGGCTTGTCCAACTCGCTCGCGCCGCCGGTCGCTGGCAGCGGGGCAGAGGCGGTGGTGCGGGCTCGTGGGCGCAGTTCGGCTCCTCCGGTGAGGACCGGCCGGCCGGAATCTACAACGCGCTGTTGCGCTCGGCCCTGCTGCGCCAGCCGCTTCCACCGAAGCTGCTCACCCACGTCATCAACCGCATCCGCCAGGACGGACGTCTGGATCCGGCCCGGGTCGGGCTCATCCGCCTCGCCCTACGCCGTCACCCGTCCCTGACGAAAGCTGAGCGAGAGAGGCTGACGCCCACCTTGAACCTCGACAATCCCACCCCTGCCTATCTGTCCGGCCGGATCTTCGCCGTGCTCGACGAGTTGCAGCGGACTGTGTCCCACGCGGCCAAGCAGCCCCTGAACACCACCTTCGCCGAGAAGTACTTCGGCCGGGCCATCACCAACCCGCAAGCCGTGCTGGTGGCCGGCGAACGTACCGCGGTGGCTTGGCTGCGCCGGCTGCGCGGCCCGCTGAAGCGGCCGACCTGGGCCAACGCCTACCAGCGCCGGCTCGACGACCTGTACGCGCAACTGCCGCAGATCCCCAGCGGAGCCGTCCTCGCCGAGAAAGCCAACTTCATTCTCGGCTACCACCAGCAGCGCGCCGCGATGCAGGCCGAGCGGACCGCCGCAGCCGCCGCGAAGAAGAGCACCGACCTGCCGCCCACCCTCGACGAGGTGGCACCCGAAACCGAAGGAGCAGCCGTATGACCGCCGCCCACCTCGACCCGGCCCGCCGGCACGACGTCGTGCTGGTCTTCGATGTCGCGGACGGTAACCCGAACGGCGACCCGGACGCCGGCAACCAGCCGCGTACCGACGACGAGACCGGCCAGGGACTCGTCACCGATGTCGCGATCAAGCGCAAGATCCGCGACACGGTTTCATTGATGCGCGGCGACGACTCGCGTTACGGCATCTTCGTCGAGGCCGGACACGCCCTCAACACCCGCATCGAGGCGGGCTTGACGGCTAACCCCGGCAAGGCTGACGACGCGCAGCGGTGGCTCTGCGAGCACTACTTCGACATCCGCATGTTCGGCGCGGTACTCAGCACCGGCAAGGGCGGCGGCGCCGGCCAGGTTCGCGGGCCGGTGCAGCTGACCTTCGCCCGCAGCATCGACCCGATCCTGCCCACCGATCACGCCATCACCCGGGTCACCCAGACTCGGCAGGAGGACATCGACAAGGGCGAGAGCACCGAGATGGGTTCCAAGTGGACCGTCCCGTACGGCCTCTACAAGGCCCACCTCTTTTACTCCGCACCGCGCGCGGCCAAGACCGGCGTGACCAGCGACGACCTCGCCGCGCTCTGGCAGGCCATCTCGGTCATGTTCGACCACGACCGGTCCGCGACCCGCGGCGAGATGAAGCTGTGCGGCCTCTACATCTTCAGCCACGCCGATGCGCTCGGCGTCGCGCCGGCCGCCAGCCTGACCCAACGGGTACGGCTTGAGCGCGCCAACGGCGACAAGGCCGCCCGCGCCCATACCGACTATCGGCGGGAGCTGAACACCGAAGGGCTGCCTGACGGGGTCGAGCTGACGAAGCTGGTCGACCTCTGGCCGTGACCGACGACGGTCAGGCGGACAGCGGAGGCATTGAGGTTCCGCTGTCCGCCCTGGAGCACTACGCCTACTGCCACCGGCAAACCGCGCTGATCCACGTCGAAGGCATCTGGGCCGAGAGCGGCGACACCGTACGCGGGGACCTGAGCCATGCCGCCGTCGACCTGCCCGGCATCCGTCGCCGCGCCGGCGTCACGGTCGTCCGGTCACTACCGGTCTGGAGCCACGAGTACGGCCTACGCGGCATCTGCGACGTCGTCGAGTTCAGCGGGAACACAGCGACACCGGTCGAATACAAGGTTGGCCGGTACCAGCCGGACGGGCCGGCACAGCTGCAACTCGGGGGACAAGCTCTCTGTCTCATCGAAGCCGGCTTCGACGTAGCAGACGGCTACATCTACTCCGTCGCTGAGCGCCGTCGACACCCGGTCGCCATCGACGCGGGCCTGCTCGCCCGGGTCGTGGCCGCGACCCGGGCCGTACGACGAATCCTGGAAACGCGGACGTTGCCCCTGGCGCGTAACGACTCCCGCTGCCGCAAGTGCTCGCTCCGAGACGACTGCCTGCCCGAGGTCACCCACGGAGACGCGCGCGTGCCGGATTTGTTCAGCCCTCGACCGCTGGGGACATGGCGTGACTGAATTACTCAACACACTGTTCGTCCAGACCCCCGGCACCAGCCTGCACCTCGACGGTGACACCGTACGGGTCTACCACCCCGAACAGGTCGGGCGTCGGATCCTGCCGCTGGTGCGCATCGACCACCTGGTGCTCTTCGGCGGCACCACCATCACCGACGACCTGCTGCTGCGTTGCGCCGACGATGGCCGATCGGTTAGCTGGCTCACCAACATGGGCCGGTTCCGCGCCCGAGTTGCCGGACCCACCTCCGGTAACCCCGTGCTGCGCCAAGCCCAGCACCGCGCAGCCGAGTCGGGCGAGCACCGCCTCCGACTGGCTATCGCCATGATCGCCGGGAAGATCCACAACGCGCGACAAGTGCTGCTGCGCACCGCGCGGGACACCTCAGGCCATCGGCAGACCGCCCTACGGGCAACAGCGGAACTCGAAGCCCAACGCCTTACCCTGCTCGCCGCCGCCACCCGCATCGACGAAGTGCTCGGCGTCGAGGGGATCGCCGCCCGCGACTACTTCGCCGCAGTGCCCTACCTCGTGACGAACAGCAAACAGTGGGGCGCATCCGGACGGAGCAAACGGCCACCCACCGACCCCGTCAACTGCCTGCTCTCCTTCTTGTACGGGATGCTGCGAGTCGCCGTGCACGGCGCGCTCGAACAGGTCGGACTCGATCCGTACATCGGGTTCCTGCACGGCGTACGCCCCGGCAAGCCGGCTCTCGCCCTCGATCTGATGGAGGAGTTTCGTCCGCTGCTGGCCGACCGGCTCGCCTTCACCCTGCTCAACCGGCGGGAACTGAGCCTCGACGACTTCGAGAAGATGCCCAACGACGCCTACCGGCTCACCGAGGCTGGACGCAGGACCGTACTCAACGCCTGGCAGCAAAGTCGGCAGCGGGAGTGGCCGCACGTCCAACTCGGCCGGGAGATCGCCGGCGCTCTGCTGCCACTCGCCCAGGCCAGACTGTTGGCTCGGCACCTGCGCGGCGACCTGCCCGCGTACCAGCCGTGGACGGTCAACTGAGATGGACCTGCTCGTCACCTACGACGTGGACACCACGACGCCCGAGGGGCAACAGCGTCTGCGGAAGGTCGCCAAGATCTGCGAAGCCCACGGCCACCGCGTACAGAAGTCCGTCTTCGAGATCGTCTGCACCGAGGCGGGTAAGGTACGGCTCGTGGCGGCTCTGCAGGCGACCATCCAGCCGGCCATCGACAGTGTACGGATCTACCGCCTCCCGGCCACGTCGCTCGATGACGTCGAGCATCTGGGTAAGCCGCGGCAGGTCGACCCACGTGGCCCGTTCGTGATCTAGGAACCCCCGGTGACCCGGAAAACGCCGCAGGTTCCTAACCTCGAAATGGTCGCTAATCGGAATATTTTAGCTCGGGCGCCAGCAGCTACAGATCTTGAATGGTCAGGTTGTGTCGGGTTCGAGGGTCAGTCCGGTGTGAGCGAGGAAGCCGTCGAGTAGGTCGGTGCGGTACTGGATGCTCTTGAGGCGGTTCTTGATGATCGCGAGGAGGTGGTCGACGCCGGTGACGGCGAGGTTGCCGATGCTGCGTTTGAGGTGTGACCACACCGCTTCGGTCGGGTTCAGGTCGGGTGCGTAGGCCGGTAGCCGGATCACGGTCAGCCAGTCCCGGGCGTCGATCATGGTGCGCATCGCGGCGCTGATGTGGGTGTTCAGGTTGTCCCAGATCAGCACGATCGGTCCGCCGAGTTGCTGGTGGGCGGCGTCGAGCAGGGCGATGTAGTCGCGTTCGCTGAAGCTGCGCCGCTCGTTCTTGCGGTTGCGGTGCACGATCGTGCGGTAGATCAGACGGGGGCGCTGTCCGGGCCGGTAGCAGGTCAGACCGGCGATCGACACCCGGCCGGATCCCTTACCGGAAACCGGAACCACAGGGGTGTGTCCGCGTCGGCCCCAGGTGCGTACCTTCGGTGGGCGCAGCGTCTGACCGGCCTCGTCCTCGAAGACCAGCCACGCCTGCCGCTGCGCCGCTACCGTTTTCCCGCCGGCCACGTCTCCCGCCGCCACGTGACAATCGCGGCCTCGTCCCGCTCGACCGCCCGATGCCTCGGTACCTGCACCGACCAGCCCAACCGGTACATGATGTTCGCCGTACCGCGCAGCGTGTACCGGGTGCGGAACATCCGAGCGATCAAGTCTGACACCCGGGCCAGGGTCCACCGCTGATCATTACCGAAGCCGTGCGCCGCCGGCCCCTGCTCCAAGGCGTCAGCCAGCCGCCGCAAACGGCCCTCATCCAGCCGGCACCGAGACCCACCCGGCCCCTTCGACGCCAGGGCCTGCTCACCACCGGCCCGCCACCGCTTGCGCCACCCGTACACCGCAGTCTGCGACACCCGCAGCCTGCGCGCGATCTCCGGCACCGACACATCCTCGGCGAACCACCCGGCCGCCTGCCGTCGTACCGCCTCACGCTTCGCCCGCCCCCGCGCGGACAACCCACCTCCATCGGGATACCTCATCCCATCGATCTACCCCGACCCCAAGCCATCACACAAACCACATCGGACGAACCTGACCATTCAAGGTCTGTAATGCATTGCTTAATAGCTATATTTGCTGTTGGCGAGCGGCTGCGCCCGGTCCCCGGACCGGGCGAGGATCGCAACAAGACCGTCCGGGTGAGCGTCGGTCAGATCGAGACGCTGCGCCCGGTCCCCGGACCGGGCGAGGATCGCAACTTGCCGGGGCGCCGCCAGGTGGAGTAGTGGCCGGGGGCTGCGCCCGGTCCCCGGACCGGGCGAGGATCGCAACGGGTTGCTCGGCGAGTCCTCCAGGCCCGTGTATACGGGCTGCGCCCGGTCCCCGGACCGGGCGAGGATCGCAACCGGGCTCGGCTACCTGCCCCGAGACGCCCGATACAACGCTGCGCCCGGTCCCCGGACCGGGCGAGGATCGCAACGCCGGCGCCGCGATCACCGGCGTCCGCGCTCAGCTGCTGCGCCCGGTCCCCGGACCGGGCGAGGATCGCAACGCGAACGTGCCGATCTGGGCTGACCTGGGGCTGCTGGCTGCGCCCGGTCCCCGGACCGGGCGAGGATCGCAACCGCTCCGTCCGAACCGGCACCAACGGCATCATTGGGCCGCTGCGCCCGGTCCCCGGACCGGGCGAGGATCGCAACGCCCCGACCGGCAAACCGACCGACCGGACGACCACGGCGCTGCGCCCGGTCCCCGGACCGGGCGAGGATCGCAACCGGATCTCGGCCAGGATCGCCTGCCCGTCGACGCCGGCTGCGCCCGGTCCCCGGACCGGGCGAGGATCGCAACGCCCTCACCGTGCCGTCCGGGTTGAACTCGGCCCGCAGCGCTGCGCCCGGTCCCCGGACCGGGCGAGGATCGCAACGCACTCCAGCCGAAAGAACCCGGGCGGCGGTTCGGGGCTGCGCCCGGTCCCCGGACCGGGCGAGGATCGCAACTCGGATGGATCAGGTCCGCCGGTCCTCGGACGGCTGCTGCGCCCGGTCCCCGGACCGGGCGAGGATCGCAACCGTGCAGCCTTGCCGCGCCGCACGGCCGCCTTGAAGGGCTGCGCCCGGTCCCCGGACCGGGCGAGGATCGCAACAGGAGCCTGGGCACGTCTACTGGTGCGCCCGGGGTGGCTGCTGCGCCCGGTCCCCGGACCGGGCGAGGATCGCAACCGGCCCGCACCCCGCAAAGGCCGGCCGCGCAAACAAGCTGCGCCCGGTCCCCGGACCGGGCGAGGATCGCAACGTGGACGCGTACACCACCGGGACCGGCCTGGGGAGGGGCTGCGCCCGGTCCCCGGACCGGGCGAGGATCGCAACTGAGGTCTAGATCGCGGCGTTGTCGGTCACGCCAGCGCGCTGCGCCCGGTCCCCGGACCGGGCGAGGATCGCAACTCGGAAATAGCGCTCAACGTGTGTCCGTAGGCCCAGCTGCTGCGCCCGGTCCCCGGACCGGGCGAGGATCGCAACTTGACCCACACCACGATGCCCAGCCGGCCCAACGTGGCTGCGCCCGGTCTTCGGACCGGGCGAGGATCGCAACGACCCGCGGACCGTGCGGGCCCGGTCGGAGCTGCGGGGGCTGCGCCCGGTCTTCGGACCGGGCGAGGATCGCAACGCCGGTAGGGTCGATCATCGCCTGCCCGGCCGGCGGGCTGCGCCCGGTCTCCGGACCAGGTGAGGATCGCAACTCAACTTCCAGGTCGCCACTACCAGGTCACCGGCCAGCTGCGCCCGGCCTCCGGACGGGCGAGAATCGCAACGAGGGAATCGACGACGTCGGGCGTACTGGGATGTGCAAAACGGTCGGCTGGCCTGGGTGTGCGACCCGATGTCTAGTAGATTAGACAGATATTCTCTATTCATCTAGATGTCAGGCGTCCATGCGCTTAGACTGCTTCGGTGAAGCGTGTCGACCTTCTCATCCGGATCAGCAAGGCAGCTGCCGACGCTGGAGTCAGCTTTCGACTGGTCCGGGAGGGCGGTGGACACAGCGTCTATCGGTACGGCACGCAGAACGTGGTCATACCTCGACACAGGGAGATCAACGAGCTGACGGCGCGGGGTATCTTGCGTTCGCTGGGGCTCGGGTGAGGGGGGCTGATGAGATACACCGTCGAGTGTGTGCGGTCGGGCGACTGGTGGGCGATCACGGTGCCCGAACTCAAGGGCGTCTTTTCCCAGGCTCGCCGCCTGGACCAGGTGGAGCCGATGGCTCGCAAAGCCATCGCGCTCATGCTCGAAGTCGATATCGACAGCTTCCACGTCGAGGTGAAGCCCCATGTGCCCGAAGAGGTTGTGCGCGCTCGGCAGGCCCGCACGGCTCTTCGGGAAGCGGAGCGGTCGGCCGAGGAGGCCACCCGGCACGCCGCGACCGAGTTGCTGCGGCAGGGCTACACCGTGCGCGACGCGGGCGCGCTGCTCGGTATCTCGCCGCAGCGGATTTCGCAGATCACGGCCACGGCGTCGAAGTCGACCGGAAGCACCAAGCCGCGGACGGATGCCAGGGGACGGCGGGCGGCCTGACCGGAGGCGTACCCGGCGTGGCGACTGGCGCGAGCGAGGGTCGAGACGGCTCGTGCGGGGGTTAGGGTCTGCCGGTGCTCTTGATTGTGCTGCGTAGGTCGGTCGCGGTGGTGGTCGCCTGTCTGGTGGCCGGGTGCGGTCCGTCGGCGGCCCGCCCACCGGGCGAGACGACCCCCGCCACGGCCCCGGCTACGAACTCACCCGCAGGCGAGAAGGCAGCTCCACGGGTCCCGGCAACGGGCGGATCCGGCTACTCCGCCGCGCTGTCCGCACGGTTGGTGACGGCGGACTCCCTGCCGGCCGGCTTCGTCGTGGACATCGCGACCGACATGCCGCCGGACGCCGGAGACCGGCGTCCAAGGACCGACAGGCCCTGTTCGGACGAGACGATCCCGTTGCTGTCGGCGAGGCAGCTGACCGGGAATCCGGAGACGATGGCCGCGGCCACCCTCAGCCATGACGGAGGTCCCGACAGCCTGTGGGTGGGAAACGAGATCATCAGGACCTACGCCGGGGACGGCGCACGACAGGCCCTGACCGACCTGCGGGCGCTCGTCGGCCGTTGCCCCACGGTCGTCGTGTCGTCCGGCGCCGGTGTCGGCGACCGGCACCGCTTCGCGGTTACACCCGGGCCGCGCCTCGGTGACGACAGTGTCCGCGTCAGCTGCGGCGCGACCTCCGCTTCCGGGACGCTGACCTGTGACAGCCTGCTCGTCCGGGTCGGTGCAGCTCTGGTGGCCGTCCAGGAAGAAGGCAACAAACCCGGCGACGGCGACTACCTCACCCAGGTCGCCGAAGCGGCGGTACGCCGATACCAGGCGACCGGCTCCTGAACCGTCCGTGAGCTATGTCGACCGGTTCAGTCCGCCTGGCAGCGGCTCGCGACGTTCCAGCCAGCCCGCCGGGACGCCGTCGCCGCCGACTCCGGTGTAGGCGGCGACGATGCCACCCACGATGGCCGCCGTGGTGTCGACGTCGCCGCCGGCCTCGACGCACGCGTGGATCGCCGCTGGGTAGTCGTCGAGCCGGGTGGCGGCGACCCACAGCGCGAACGGCACCGTGTCGAAGGCCAGCACCTGCGAGCCGTTGCCGAGTTCGTAGGCGGCCTCGGCCACACTCGCCCCCAGCAACCGCCTGGCCCGGACCATCCCGTCCATTACTTTGCTCTCGACGAGGTGCGCCAGCACCGCGTCGAGCAGGTCGTCGGGCGCGATCCGGTGCCGGGTCAACCGGGCCCACCCGGCCTCCGCGGCGGCGACCGCGACGGCGGCGGCACCGAGGACGGCCTCGGCATGCGCGTGCGTGACCTCCGCCGACCGCATGGCCTGCAACGCGGCGGTACGGCTGTCCCCGGGGTGGAAGGCACCCAGCGGGGCGACCCGCATCGCCGCACCGTTGCCCATCGAGCCTTGGCCGCCGAACGCGGCACCGGCGGCATCCCGCCAGGGCACACCGTCACGTAGTTGGCGGAGCAGGACCACGGCCCCGCCGCCGTAGCCGCGGTAGGGCTCGAAGCGCTCGGCGAACCGTACGGCCAAGCGGTCCTGGTCGATGCCGCCGTGTTCCCGTAGCTCGTCGACGATCGAGCAGGCCATCTCGGTGTCGTCGGTCCACGGCCACGGCGCGTCGGGTAGTTGGCCGGCGAGCAGCGCCGGGAGGCTGGTGCCGGGAACGAAGAACTGGGCGCCGAGCGCGTCGCCCACCGACAGTCCGTCCAGGCTGTCGGTGCACAGGTCCATCATGGTCATGTTCTGATTCATCCTGCCAGACGCGCTCCCGTCCACCCGAGGTCCCCCGATCGGCGATAATCGCAACTTGCCCAACCAGGTAATGCAGCTCCTGGCGTTCCACAGCTGCGCTCGGCCATCGACCGAGCGAGGATCGCAACGACGAGTGGTGGGAGCCGTTCACCCTCGGCCGGGTAGCCTGACCCCCATGGGCGACGCCTGGCTGGACGGGTCACCGGGTTCAGCGCCGTTGCCGCGTGGCCTAGCCCCAACGCCGTTCAGTTAGGCAGGGGCGGGTGTGGTCAAGGGTGTGTTGATCAGGAAGTAGGAAGCGGAGTTCCGGTATCAAGGTTTGTCACTCCAAGACAACCCAGAACCAGGAACTCCGCTTGGTGG